>CAMLER010000040.1 GCA_946478915.1 uncultured Chryseolinea sp. | reverse complement strand
TACCCGGGACGGTTGGAGCTGCTCCGATGCAAAATATTGGCGCTTACGGGGTAGAAATAAAAAAAAATATTTTGGGGGTCGAAGCAATCGAAATCAGCACAGGTGATGTAAGGTATTTCGACAACGAAGGCTGCAGGTTTGGGTATCGCGAAAGCATTTTCAAACAAGAATTAAAGGATCAGTTTCTTATCTCAAGCGTTACTTTAAAGCTGACAAAAAGGGATCATCAATTCAATATAAGTTACGGAGCGATAGATGAAACTTTAAAAAAATTTGGTGCACAAACATTATCAGTAAAAGCAATCAGTGATGCTGTCATCAGCATTCGAAGCAGTAAACTTCCTGACCCTGCGCGAATCGGAAATGCCGGAAGTTTTTTTAAAAATCCTTCAATACATGCTGATTTAGTGGATTTCATACGAAAAGATTTTCCAACGCTTCCAACATTTCCATCAACCGATGGATTGATAAAAGTTCCAGCGGCATGGTTGATCGAACAATGTGGATGGAAAGGAAAAACTTTTGGTAGCATTGGTGTTCACCAACATCAAGCGCTTGTGTTAGTCAACTATGGTGGAGGTGAAGGAGAAAAAATTTGGGAGCTCGCGATGAAGATAAAAGAGAGTGTGAAAGAAAAATTTAATGTCACGCTTCAACCGGAAGTGAATGTAATATAAGTGATGAAGATGTTCACTTCTTGTTTTTTTATGATCGAAAAAAAAATGCGGAATGAAAAATTTTTTGTCAAAAATTTTTGCGAATAAAATATTTGTTATAACTTTTCGTATCGTTTAACACAAAAATAAAAAACGCTATGGCAAAAACAGCGAAGAAAGCAGCAAAGAAAGCAGCGAAAAAATCTGCTAAGAAAGCTGCAAAGAAGAAGAAGTAATTAGGCAAGGCCTAAAGAAACTTTGCGAAGGGAAGTAAATTAGATTTACTTCCCTTTCGTTTTTTTTATCCCTCGCGTATCGATTTCATCTCCATCATTCTTTTTCCTTGATTCTTTAATTTTTTATTCCAATCTGGTCATTGATTAGGTCATGTCAATTATATTGAGTTGGCAGCAAGAGTAATGGAATATTTTCCTTTCTAGATCCTATTTTAGAAGTGCAATGACCGTCAGCTCATCTTGATGAAAACCCAGTGTTTGGAAAGGACTTAAAATTTCTTGTCGACATCTGATTTTAAAAGTGCACAGTCCGACAGAGTCCCTGAGACAGAAAACTCTGCGGAGACAGCTTGCAGTACCTCCACTATCGACAAAGTGAATTCCTTAGGTTCACGACTACCTGGAACTGTGCTCGCCCGTCACAGCGAGTCTCCTGTCTCGAGGACTCTACGTTTTAATGCCTCATGCTCCATCATAACATCTTTTGTCTACGTATATCGAAGATACCCAGTGGTTGGAATGGACTCGCGTCACAGCAGAGTCTCTTGTCTCAAGGACTCTGCGTCTTAATGCCTTATGTTCCATCGTAACATTTTTTTCCACTCATCTTCAGTTTCTTGTCGACATCTAATATAGAAATGCACAGTCCGACAGAGTCCCTGAGACAGGAGACTCTGCGGAGACGGTTTGCAGCAATTCCACTAGCTACAAAAGTGAATTCTTTAGGTTCACGACTAGCTGGAACTGTGCTCGCGTCACAGCAGAGTCTCTTGTCTCAAGGACTCTGCGTCTTAATGCCTCATATTCCATCTCAACATCTTTTGTCCACTCATCTTGAGTTTCTTGTCGACGTCTGATTTAAAAATGCAGGGTCCGACAGAGTCCCTGAGACAGGAGACTCTGCGGAGACGGTTTGCTGTTACTCCACGATCGGCAAAGTGAATTGCTTCAGGTTCAAGACTACTTACACTGCGCGCGCGTCACAGCTCAGTCGCTGCCTCAAGGACGCTGCGTTCCACGCTTCATCAACCACTCACACTCGTGATCAAATCATTCTTAAAGACGATGACGGCGGATTCTTGTGAAGGTGGTTCTGCACACCACGATAAGTATTATGCGCTGCTCATGCCCGAATGTTGTTGCCGCTCGACCGACTTCATTCGGTTGCATAAATTATATAAATCAACTACTTGTCTTACCCAACTAACGACCTTAACTTTCGGGAAAAATTAACCCTATTATCATGGCCAAAAGTGAAGTAAAAAGTTCTCCAAAATCCCCGGCGAGAAAGGCTGCCGCTAAACCAACGGTAGTTTCCGATTCGAACCCCATCGTTAAAGCCAGCGAAACAGCGCTCAAAAAACTCAAAGACCTGGGCATTGACAATCAACTTCAAGCTGACCTCGAATGGTGTATTGGCAGCTACAAGGCTGATAAAAACCCAATAGGATTATATGAAATGGTGCGCCGGTCGGTAAAGGTTTTTAAAGAAAATAAAACAACGAAAGGCATTACATCAAAGCTTATCAGCGATCTGGAGAAGGTTGCTCAATAGTTAACTGACCCGCCAAAATAATATGCCTTGTAAACTAATCCTTGACCTTAGAAGGTGGAGCAAGGCTGGCTTTTGCCAAAATTTTTATATCATGTGCGTTACATTGCTCAATATTCCAGCATAGCGGTCCACGGTGACACCAAATTTTCTTAAGAAATCAACACCCTCGTCGGAAGCAATCCCTTTATGTTCGGCATAGGACTTTAGATAAATGACCTTTTTAATGCGCATGGTGAAAATGATTCTAGCGCAGGCGAGACACGGAGAGAGTGTAGTGTACAGGGTGGCTCCCTCAACCGAAACATTATTTTTAACGGCGTACAATATAGCATTCTGTTCGGCGTGAATAGCCAGTGAACAGCCCCCTTTGGAATCGCGTGGACACCCAATATCCGGCCATTCTTCGTCGCAGTTGTGTGTTCCTGGCGGCGGTCCGTTATACCCAATGGAAATAATTCGCGTATCTTTTGCCAACACAACTCCTACGTGGCGCTTGATGCAGTGTGAGCGGCGAGCAAGATTTACTGCAAGCTCCATATAAATATCATCGAATGCGGGACGATTCATTTTGCTGAAATAAGTCCCGAATTTATCAGTCTGCCACTGAATAAAAAATTGCCAGTTACAAGATGCTCCCCGCAGATTGAGGTAAGGTTCACGAAAAACAAAAAATTTTTGTCGAATGCTGGTCTCGAAATGTTGTCCATCAGAGCTTCTGCAACCAAAATTCGCGCATATGAAGCTACAAGCGAAAATCTAAGCTAAAAGAGGATACTGACGTAATCTTTTGACATACAATAGCTGGCCCGTTACTTGTACATAATTGAAAAAACACTAACATTTCTTAAACTTTACCTCATTAAGAATGGGTGCAAACCCAAAACGTCTATGCATTGATCATTGCACTCCAAAATCATAATGGATTTCGTTTAGAAATTGGTCGTCGATACCAGAATATTACCAGTTGAATTCAACAATTACTATCTTTAAACCATGATGAGATCTAATAAAATTTTCTTGTGTCTAGCTTTTTTCTTCGCGGCAACATCGATCAATGTTTGTGCTCAGGAAGCTGTTAAACAGCGGCCTAGTCCATTGGCCATTGCAGCGATTCGTTACAAGGATGCTTACATTAAAATTACATACTCACAGCCGGTTAAAAGAGGAAGAGAGATTTTCGGCAAACTTGTTCCCTTCAACGAGGTGTGGCGAACCGGCGCAAATGAAGCGACTGAGATCACCACGACAAAAAATATTCAAATTAATGGCACACTACTAAAGGCCGGTACCTATTCCATATTTACCATTCCTCAAAAAGACAAATGGACTGTCATAATTAATAGTGAAGTTGGATTATGGGGCGCCTACAACTATAACTCGAAACTGGATGTAATGCGTTTTGATGTGCCGGTTTTGCAGAGTGATGTCGTTTATGAATCCTTTACGATGGAATTTAATCATCGAAATGAAGTGGCAGATCTTTTGCTTTATTGGGATAAAACGAAAATTTCCATCCCCGTGAAATTTATTTGACTTTTTTAAACGCGCAAAGGAGGTCCCATGCAGACTAAGACTAAAACACATACTGACCACTAATGCATACGTTAAGAATCTTTCTATTACTCTGCTTTCTTTCCCTATATGGCTTTAGTCAAAACCTTTCGGAGCTGGAAAAACGTAACGGCTTTAAGGATATAAAGCTCGGCATGGCCATCGATTCCGTGAAGGGCTACAAACTCAAAAAAGAGTTCAAAGAAAAGAATGAATATCCTGCGAAACTTTTCGAGATAGAACACGAAGACTACGCCAAAATCGGAGAAGTGAAAATCCATAAAATCGAACTCAAGACTTATAAAGACCTCATTTACGAAATCAACATCATCGCTGACAAAGATGCCAGATTGATGAAAGCCCTGGAGTCGTTGTATGGCAAGTCGGACTATGATATGAAAAATGAAACTTATTTTTGGAAGACAGATAGCCTTATCCTGAAATTCAAATCGGAAGGGAAACAGAAACTTCAAATGCTGTACGTTTCATACGGTGTTCATAACATGATGAAAGCGGACAAGGAAAAGAAAGTCGATGATATTGCTAATGATTTTTAACTACTGACAGAACCTATAACCTATGAAAGCTACACTGATAATTTCTGCATGCCTGATCTGCTCTCTCGGCTGCGCTCAAAATGACAACTTACCCAAACCCGAGTTGACCGAAGTTTGGGAACCTGTACCAAAAATTGTTACCCCTTCTTCCCAGCCGGGTGCTCCGCCGTCAGATGCAGTAATACTTTTCGATGGAAAAAATTTGAATGAGTGGATGTCACCGAAAGATCCATCGGGACCCGCTAAGTGGACATTGTCAGATGGGATTATTACTGTAAAAAAAGGAACCGGTCCGATCCGAACCAAGCGAAATTTTCTTGACTATCAATTGCATCTCGAATATCGGATTCCTTCGCACATCACTGGCTCAGGACAGAGCCGCGGAAACAGCGGTATCTTCTTGGCGGCAACTGGTGATGGTGATTCCGGTTATGAACTTCAGGTATTAGACGGCTATCATAATAAAACCTATGTCAACGGTCAGGTTGGAAGTATTTACAAACAAAGTATTCCCCTGGCAAATGCTTCGCGCAAACCGGGAGAGTGGCAAACATATGATGTGATCTGGACCGCTCCAAGATTCAACGATGATGGTTCTTTAAAAAGCCCTGCACGAGTCACAGCTTTTCACAATGGTGTTCTGGTCCAAAACAATTACGAGCTAAAAGGTCAAACAGAATATCGCGGAGAACCAAAATATACGAAACATGGCCCCGCGCCGATTTTATTGCAAGACCATGGTGACCCCAGTGAACCGATTAGCTATCGGAATATCTGGCTGCGCGAGATCAAGTAGCCAATTTACTAGAGCCAGATAGTTACTGTATAAGTAAGTAGTAAGTAGTAAGTGGTAAGTGGTAGAGTGTGACTACTTACTACTTACTGTTATTAACTAAGCTGCTTTATAAGAAACCCTATAAATTACGCCAGCCTGATCGTCTGAGATAAGTATTGACCCATCCGGAAGCAAAAGAACATCTACCGGTCTTCCCCACGCCTTTTGTGATTTTTCGTCGAGCCATCCACTGGCGAATACTTCGTGACCCGCCACCTTGTTGTTGTTTAACTTGACGAGACTAACATTGTATCCGCTCTTCTTGCTTCGATTCCACGATCCGTGCAGTGCGACAAAAATCTGATTCTTGTACGAAGCAGGAAATTGCCCACCCGTATAAAATTTCAAACCAAGTGGCGCCACATGTGGTCCGAGTTTGTCAGCAGGAGCGACAAAGTCAGAACAAGGTCTCTTGTTACCAAATTCTGGATCTTTAACAGATCCCTCATGACAGTATGGGTAACCAAAATGCATTCCTGCCTTTGGCGCATGATTTAGCTCGCAGTTCGGCACATCATCTCCAAGCATATCCCGTCCGTTGTCTGTAAACCACAGCTCCTTTGTCGAGGGATGCCAGGTGAAACCCACAGAATTTCGTACGCCTTTCGCATATACCTCTCTACCACTCCCATCAGGATTGATACGCGTAATCGAAGCATATATCTCCTCATCGGGTTCGCAAATATTGCAAGGTGCGCCCACCGGTACATATAATTTTCCATCCGGTCCGAAAGCAATGTATTTCCATCCATGATGAGTCTCTGTCGGATAATTGTCCACAACCGTTACAGGTTTTGATGGATTGTCCAACCTGGATTCCACGTCTTCAATTTTTGAAATCTTGCTAACTTCCGCGATGTATAGATCGCCATCATGGAAAGCCACACCATTCGGCATGTTTAGCCCGGAGGCAACTACCCATTTCTTGTCTGCTTTTTTGTCACCATTGGTGTCTTTGATGGCGTAAACTTTATCCTTGTCTTTGTTACCAACATACAGGACGCCAGAAGGACTTAAAGCCATCGACCGCGCATCTTCGACCTCGCCGTAAACTTCAATTGCGAAGCCAGATGGAAGCTTGATCTGATCGAGTGGAAGCGTCTTGGCATATCCAGTTATTGCTTCTTCACCACCTTCAAATGATGCTGCTTGAGAATTGTCGGAGGTTGCCAATTCATCTGAGGGTACTCGATCATCGTGCCGGTTGTTGCCGCACGCAGATAGCAATACGATCAGGCATGCGAAAGTTAAATTTCTAAGACTCATAGTGAGGGTTTAAGACTGAAATCTATTCGTACTTAACAACATTAACAACACGTTTCCATGAATGGTTAATGAAAAATCATACCCATGGTTTTAAGTAGGTACAGCGGATAAATTTCATCCAAATCAGCTATTTTGCACCTATGATTTCTGTGACCAATATTTCCTACTTTATCGGGGGACGTGCGCTTTTTGAAAACGCCAGTATGTTTATCAAGCCGAATGATAAGATCGGACTTATAGGTCTAAACGGAAGAGGTAAATCGACGCTATTAAAAATAATAAATGGAGAATTGACCCTTGACGCCGGTACGATAAGCAAGAGCGGTGATTGCACCATTGGATTCCTGAATCAGGATCTCTTGTCTTATCAAACCGAGGATTCAATTCTCACAGTCGCCATGGCAGCTTTCAAGGAGGTAGTTACCATTGAAAGACAGATAGAGGCCATAATCAAAAAGCTGGAGACAGAATATTCTGACGCGCTGGTCGAAAAACTTACCAAGCTTCAGGAAAAATACGACCACCTTGATGGCTACACGATCCAATCGAAAGCGGAGGAGGTATTGGAAGGTATCGGATTTGCAACTGCGGATTTGCACCGTCCATTAAAAGAGTTCTCGGGCGGCTGGCGTATGCGCGTGATGCTGGCAAAATTGCTGCTGGAAAAACCTTCCCTGCTCATGCTTGACGAGCCTACCAACCACCTTGATCTCCCGTCAATTCAATGGGTAGAAAATTATCTCCGTACTTACGAAGGCGCAGTAATAGTTGTATCACACGACCGTGTCTTTTTGGATAACGCCATCAGTAAGATTGTTGAAGTCACACAGCAACAATTGGTGACTTACGAAGGGAATTATAGTTTTTATCTTGAGGAGAAGGAATTGCGTCAGCAGATCCAGCAGAATGCTTATGAAAATCAGCAACAAAAGATCCGGCAGACTGAACGATTTATTGAAAGATTCCGGGCCAAGGCAACGAAGTCAAGGCAGGTACAGTCGAGAGTAAAGGCCCTTGAACGAATGGACATGATAGAGGAGGTAGTCGATGATACGGCTGCTGTTAACTTCAAGTTTAAGTTCAACCAACAGCCCGGCAGATTTATCGTAACGTTAAAGGATGTATCAAAGTCATATGGCCCGTTAGAGATTTTGAGGGAAACTTCAATCGCTATCGAGCGGGGTGATAAGATTGCACTTATCGGCGCTAATGGCAAAGGTAAATCAACTCTGCTACGCATTATTTCAAACACGGAGCCTATCGAAGGTGAGGCGTCACTTGGTTATAATGTGATACCGGCTTTTTTCGCGCAGCATCAACTAGAGTCGCTCAATGTAGAGAACGAAATCCTTGAAGAGTTAAAACAAGCAGGTTCTGGAAAGAGCGAACAAGAGCTGCGGGGCGTTCTCGGATGCTTTCTTTTCTCTGATGAAGATGTCTTTAAGAAAATCAAGGTGTTATCGGGCGGGGAAAAATCGCGTGTAGCCCTGGCGAAGACATTGATCTCCGAAGCCAATTTCCTTCTTCTTGATGAGCCTACTAATCACCTGGATTTTATTTCAGAAAATATCCTGATCCAGGCGCTGCAACAATACAAGGGAAGTTTTGTCGTGGTTTCCCATAACCGACATTTTGTTAGTCAGATAGCAAATAAGATTTGGTATATCGAAGATAAGAAGATCAAAGAGTATCCAGGTACCTACGAAGAGTACGAATACTGGCGGAAGAAAAATGAGAGTAACGCTACTCCTGTATCAGAACCTCCCCGGAAGGAAAAGGAAAAGAAAAGCAAAGAGCAATCGCCACAACCTCCCCGAAACGATAATAAATTAAAGTTGTTGGAGAAAGATCTAAAAGGGATTGAAGAACAGATTACCAAACTTGAGGAGCGTCGATCCCATCTTGAAAATGAGATGGCGCGACCGGAAATCTTCGGAAACTTCGACAAACTTCAGCAGGTACAAACCGATTTTGAGCAAGTAGAAAACGACCTCAGGGAAGCAAACGAACGGTGGGATCACGTTGCCGCTGCCATTGATAAGCTCAACGAATCCTAGCGTAATCCGAAGCCGATTTGCACTACCAGGCGGTTCATATCTTCCTGGATACGTTGACGGTATGCTGGCGCGAAACTACTCCAGAGCTCAGGCTCATAGAAGCAATGAGCCCGCTGAAACTTGTGACCGACCATTACATAAAGGCTAAATCTTTCTTTGGTGATTCGGTAGCCTGCTGATGAAGATACCATCGTTCCACCGTAATCCCGATACGGGGGTGTCCATGCATCCTCATCCCGGACAAGCCAGGCTTCGGCATAACCGGCATTGAATTGGACAAATAACGCATTTGACTTTATCTTCGCGAAATCGAAGCTTACGCTACCGAAGATGGGAAGCGTTTTCCAATCAAAATAAGAATCAAAACCAATTCCCGCACCGAATGAAGCCCGCTTCCATCGAACACCGTGTACGGTTGAAAGAGTAACGCCAGTTCCCTTTCCTGACTCGCCCATCATGGCACCAGCCAAAAACGCGTTGAAGTAAGTGAGTTTACGTTTCGGCACTTCCACGTCGACTGTCTGTGAATAACCGGTGATACTGATGCAAGCAAGAAGGATGACGAGACTAGTTCTCATGTTGTATGTCGATGGTGCTTAGCAAGCGTATATCCTTAGGGTTGGAATAGTCGTACTGAAAGAGGCCGTCCTCTCCTATCATGATGAGTATGTTATTGTACGGTATGACATCCGTCGCATTAATGTTTTTGTAGTGGGCAAGAAGATTTTTGTCGATACTATTCACATCGGAAGCATCGAAAGCTTTCAGACCGTCGTTTCCATCGCATATAAACAAAATAGTATTGTCGATACCCAAACCGTGAGGATTAGTCATAGGATATACTTGTAGTAACTGGGGTGACTGCAAATTTTCAATATTGATGACCTCCAGTTGATTTGTAAACCCCTGGCAGGTGTTGCCAGAGCGCAATGTAACATACGCGTACTTGTCATCGACCACCACAGGGTCACAACTTTGCACATGTGCATATGTGCTTATTTTTGCCGGAGATTCCGGCGAGGAAAGATCCATAATATGCATACCACTTGCTGAACCAATAAAAAGATTGTTCTTGTATGGAAAAATCGTTTCAATATCCCAGGCGAGGTATGATCTCGACTTAGCGACGGGTTCATCAGCTGAGCTGATATCGGCAACCTGGATGTCTCCACCATCCAACATATAGAGGTAGTTGCCATTAATGGTAAACCTAGCCAAAGAGCCGCCGACACCCGGCCCAGAGCCAGAACCCGGAGTGACGGCAGCCTTTGAACTATATGCAGAAGCCATTGTCATCGGGACGGCAATACCATCTTCGTAAAACACCCCACCCCATGGCTGTAAATTCACATCGCAGTCTGATTCGCTCAGCTGTACATTCTTCTTTTCGTTCCAACTGGTGATCACACAGCAGTTGGCATCAGTGGCCAATCCAAAGCTTCGGTAGTTTTGGAATACTCCCTCCAGTCGGCCAGTTTCCTTAATTGTATTGATATTTGAAATGTTGAAGGCCACCAGATCTACATAGCTATCGGCATAAAGTGTGTTGTCCCTGATAGCCATATCAAAATTGCCGGGTATCTTCAAAAACTTTTTAGACACCGGCTGCGAAGGATTCCGATTATCAATAATGTGGATTCCTTCGCCGGGCTCATTTACAAAGAGGTAATTGTCTTTTACATAGATCTTACCGACACCTTCTATTGGTTCAGGTTCAGTAAGGTCAATACTGGCGCGTAACTCTTCGACAGTGGTGTAGACAGGTTCGAAATAAACGTACTCACTTTGGATTTCACATTTATCCGTACAACCTTCCAACAAGATGCTAATTCCCAGAAGCACGGTAAGAAAAATAAGCGCATAGAGCGACACGTGCATTCTCTTTTGCAGTCGGTTCTCAAGGGTATCCATATAACGGTGGGGTTATTTGAATACATAGACACGACGCTGTTTCCGAAAGTTGGAATGCTTAGTGAAAAATATAACGGAATCTCAATCCGACATCAAAGGTGAGCGGAGTTGCATCAATCCCCATATTATCCTTATAGACAGACTTGAAAGGATACCGGAGTCCTGGATTCAACGAAACTCTATAGCGTGAGCCAAGTCGATAGCTTAATTCCGTTCCCATAAGCCCACTGAAATTCAGAGAGCGATACGGAGAATCCTCTCCCCGACCTTGGGTGGTCTTTGATACACCACCTCCGTCCGGAGTAATTGTATTCTGAAGAAACAGATCGGTCGATACACCGGCATTTAATTGCACGCCGAATTTTCTGTCCAATAACAAGTAACCCGCCTGAACTGGCACGCTGACAAAACGGACGTTGTTATTTACATTATAGGGATACGTCTGGACGACCTTTGGCTGCGCCGAAGCATCAGCAATTTGTCCGGTGAAGGCGTTCAGCGACTCGGCCTTGAGCGAACTGTAATTGTTATCGATAACGACCACACTATTGGCCGTGTAGTCGGATGATTGAGTCAGATAGTTGATACCTCCCTGCACTACCCACCGTTCTGAAATTTTTGTACCGAGACTCACGCCCAAAGAATACGAGGTACCTGAAGCTTTTGATTGCTTGGCTGCAGTTTGTACTGTGTTAGCCATCAAATTTTGAAAGCTGTTGGACGGTGCCGGAGTCACGTTCGGATTGTTTGCAGCGAAAGCGCCTGCTGCAAATCCAACCGATGTCCATAGTCCCTCCGATTCCGACTTCTTAACTTTTTTCTCTTCAGCATATTTTCTTTCTTCCTCCGCCAACCGTGCTAACAGAACCATGCCTGGGTCTGCGGTAGACTTCTGTAACTCCAACTCAGGTACTGTTGGCTCGAAGAATTTTGGTAACGGGCGGTCGGTTGGATTGGTAAACATCGCACGCGCCTCACCGTCTACAGACCCTTTTTCTGCTAAAGCTGAATTGTTTGAATCACCATTTAACAGACTCGTTATTTGGCTATTATCATTAGTTGATTCAGGAATACTTGATGGGTTTTCATGCTCATGGGATTTTCGCTGAACACCATTTTGCTCAACACCCTTCTGTCTTAATTCAGCGAGGTCGTTGCCGCCCGGCGATTCATTACGCAGCAGCGAACCATCGTCTTTTTTGTCTTTGGTATCGGGTTGCTGGGCAACATCTTTGTTATCGTTTAGAGAATTCGGATCTGTCAGGCCAGGTGTCGAACTCTCTTTGGTTGCAGTACCGTTTTCGTTAGGTTGGCTGGCGCGTGTATCGCTATCGTTGGACAATCCCTGCTGACCATCCAACTGCGCACTAGTTTCGGCACTATCATCTACGCTGTTATTTGCTTCATTTTTTTCGATCGCTTCTGTAGTCTGATTTTCATCTAAAATTTTCTGCTGAGCAATCATCGGGCTACTGTTATTATCCGAAAAAAGATAATATGTCAATCCACCTGCGCATAACGCAAAAACAACAGATGCAGCAGCCAGCATTTTAAAGAAGACAATTCTTTTCTTCATGCTTTCGCTGTGAGCACGCTCCAGATCAAGCTCAATATTGGTCCAGACCTTTTCGGACGGATTCAGTTCCGCATTCCTAAAAGCCTCCTGGAACGAATCCTCAAATTTTCGCCTCTCCATATCGTTCATAATACTTTGATTCCTTTGATAATTTTGCCTGCATCAAGCTTCTTGCACGTGCAAACTGAGATTTGGAAGTACCTTCCGATATGCCCAGTTGTTCGGCAATTTCCTTATGACTGAAGCCCTCGATGGCAAATAAGTTGAACACGATTTGGCAGCCGTGCGGAAGTGTTTGGATCATCTCCAGCAATTGACTAAAGTTTATTCCTGAAACCGACAGTTCCACATCAGGCAACGTCACATCTTCTACATCCACCATTGGATATAGGTAGAGTTTTCTGCGCTGGACGTTTAGAGCGGTGTTCACCATGATTCGGGTGATCCAGGTTTCGAGTTTCGATTCCTGACGAAACTCTTTCAATCCATTGAACACTTTCACAAATCCTTCCTGCAATATGTCCTCAGCTTCAGCGGTTGTTTTGCTATATCGCATACAGACAACCAGCATTTTCCGGCAATAGCGTTCATACAAAGCTTTTTGGGAGGCTCTGTTTCCTTTACGGCATCCTTCAATCAGCTCGTTTTCACTGAGCATGCATACGGTTTAAGCTGTCGTGTTGCACAATAGACACTCTCTATATTAAAAAGGTTGGAAAGATCATATCTTAGCGCCTTATGAAGCACATCATTTTAATGCTTGCTATTGTTCTTTTGGTCGGGTCGTGTACCCCCCTATCGCAAAGTTCGGTTAATTCCGGAAGCAATCCTAAATCACTGAGGCTGATGGATATAGCGTATGAACCCGAAATTATGACCGTGCAACTTCATCCTGCTAACGCGCCTATTGAGCCTGCGGTTACATCGTTCGGCAAATGGGATTTAATGCTTCAGTTTGATGACCTGCGCAACCAACGGGATAGCTATTACGCCCGGATTGTACACTGCAATTTCGATTGGTCGAAGTCGGATTTACAGGACCTTGATTTCATGAATATTTACAATGAATTCCCGATTAATAATGCCGAGTTTTCTGTCGATACCCACATCCCCTATGTACATTATTGGTTTAGTCTCCCACCGGTAAAGCTTCCGGGGAACTATGTTGTCGTTGTATATCGCGGAAGTAACAAAGATGATATTATACTCAGCAAACGATTTATGGTATACACCAATCAGGTGACTTTCAAAGGCGAGGGCAATTTGTTGGGACCAGGAGCCCTGGCGGATCTGACGCAGCAGTTAAATTTTACGATAAATTATAAGGACATTGAGATCCTTAACCCTATGGTGGATGTGCATGTAAACATCAGCCAGAATCACCGTTGGGATAATGTTATCACGGATATTAAACCCAGTTTCGTAAGAGAGATTGAAAAGGACCTGGAATATCGTTTTTTCGAGGAATCGAAAATGTTCAGCGGAGGAAGTGAGTTCCGTTTTTTCGATCTTCGTTCCCTGAATTATCCGGGCCGCAACGTGGCCACTGTAGCAAAAAATGTGAAACCTTTCGAGGCTTACATTGCCAAGGATAAATCACGGGCTGACGAAGCCTACAGCCAATACGATGATCTCAATGGTGCCTATAACATCGACAACTTTGATTACCGAGACATTGCATTCGCCAACTATGTTAACGTAAACTTCGCGTTAGCCAGCCCTCCCGTTAATGGTGATGTATTTGTAACGGGCGCATTTACAAACTGGAATCTTACCGACGACAATAAGATGCAGTACGATACGGCGCAAAGCATTTACACTTCGAGAATATTATTAAAGCAGGGCTGGTATGACTATCAATACGTGGTCAGATCGAAACAACTTCCATATTATCATTTTGAAGGAAGCCACTTCGAAACAGAAAATTACTACGAGGTATTCGTTTATCACAAGCCGTACCAACCACGGGCCGACCTGTTGATCGGCTATCTGCGTGTGCAAAAAAATCCGCGTTAAGCGTAGTTCAGATCATGTTGGGTCGCGCGCTGAATGGAATCGTTGTTGGACACGTCAAGCATTCCGAACCCCTTGTGCGTAAAATACCCAAGGCCATTCTCATAAATAAATGCCTGAACTTCCTTAGCCGCGTACAAAGTGAACGGAAAGGTATATCCGCGCACTTCAAACTTAACATCCTTGTCAAACAATGGATAAATCCGCGCGAACTTCTTGTGGGAAGCTTGAATACGTTGGATGTATTCATGGTCGGCCACCAATTGAAATTTGTAAAAGGAAGTTAGTTGCTCCGGAGTGTATTTTCCCGTCGCTTCCATTCTTGCGAGTGTCGACTCGTACAACAAATCGGAAAACTCGTCGCTCTCTGGAGAGACAAACTTTTTACTGGATTCGTCATTGAATGTTGCCGGAATTACAACTATCGGTGAAATGCATAGAAAGCGTGACTCATCGTTCACCTTCACCGGCTCCTCAACTTCGGTAGACTCTGGAATCAAATGAAGGTTTCCAACGATGATCTCTTTCTGCTCCAAAACGCGAGCGAGGAAGTAATCCAGGAAGCGTTTATCGGAACAGGAAAACACCAAAGTTACCTTTGCTGAAAAGTAATGAAGTCCCTTTCGACTTACCTTCGTTTGTCCTTTTAATCCAGAGAAGTTGTATTGGCTAAAATCCAAAAACTCTTTTTGAGGGCCGAACATCAAAAGACCTTTTATTACCTGAGCTAACAAGTATTGATGGTGAAATGGAACGTACGCCCCCCGATTCTTTAGCGAAAAAATAATT
>CAMLER010000039.1 GCA_946478915.1 uncultured Chryseolinea sp. | reverse complement strand
GTTCCCAAAGGATGGAATTGTGAAAGCGCAAATAATTGAATACTATTTGAAGATAGCGCCCACGTTGCTCATTCATGTAAAAGGCCGCGCATTGACGCTTATTCGTTTTCCCGATGGCATACATGGCGAAAGTTTCTACCAGAAAAATCGTCCCGACTGGGCGCCATCATGGTCGGAGTTCGTGACGCTTGGTAAAGAAGCAAAGGACTACATCGTTGCTACTGAACCTGCCTTGCTGGTATGGCTGGCAAATCTTGCCGCCCTGGAATTACACCAACTGCATAGCCGCAAGCCCAATTTTGCCTGTCCGGATTATATGGTTTTCGACCTCGATCCTCCTGAAGGATATTCTTTTAAAAAATTAATTCCCATTGCTTTTGCATTGAAGGAACACATCGAAAGTTTCGGTTATACTCCATTCGTTAAAACTACAGGAGGGAAGGGGCTCCATATTTGTTGTCCCATAGAGCCGAACTGGGATTTTCATACGGTATTTGAAGCGGCTGAAGATATAGCGAAACCATTCGTAGAGGAACGGCCTAACGATGTAACGCTTCATATCAAGAAGGATGCCCGAAAAGGACGGGTCCTGGTGGATATTTTTCGGATTAGATCAGGTCAAAGCATCGTTTCTCCATACAGTCTGCGCGGAAGGGATGGCGCTCCGGTGTCGATGCCACTCACATGGGAGGAACTGGAATCAACGGAGAGCCCATTGGAATACAACATTCATAATGCTGTCGAAAAGGTCATTCGCGATGGTGATGCCTGGGCAGGATTTGAAGCATATGCTGTTGCATTGCATACCCAACGGAAGAAAGGAGCCAAACCCAAACGTTTGCCCCCAAAGCCAAATCCAAAATATAAATCGCCGGAACAACTTGAGGCCTATGCGAAGAAGAGAGATTTCAGCAAAACACCCGAGCCTGCGGCAACGGTTCCGGACGAAACCGGAAATAAGTTCGTCGTGCATCGGCACCATGCATCGCGCCTGCATTATGATCTGAGACTGGAAAAGGACGGCGTGTTAAAATCGTGGGCTGTACCCAAAGGACTTCCACCTTATCCCGGAGTGAAAAGGCTTGCTGTTCAAACCGAGGATCACCCGATGGAATATTTAACGTTTGACGGAAAAATTCCAAAAGGCCAGTACGGAGCGGGTGAAATGTGGATTTACGCGCTTGGTAAGTACCAGGTAACGAAGGATAAAAAAGATGGGTTCTATTTCCGCTTGAACAGCAAGGAAATAACGGGCGAATATCGCATTCACAAAATGAAGGAAAAGGAGTGGCTTCTCGAAAGGGTGGATGATCCTCAATTGAATTTTCTTCATCACGACATCCCACCCATGTTATCGGAGTCGAGTGCTAAACCTCCGCTGCATAAAGATTTTGTGTACGAGTTAAAATGGGATGGTATTCGGGCAATGATAACGCTTGAAGACGGTCAGATTAGAATCAAGACGCGCAACCATAATGAGGTGACGGCACAATTTCCTGAGTTGCAAATTGGCGAAAAAGCATTCCGGGCCACCAATGGAGTTTTCGATGCAGAAATTGTTTCGCTGGATGCCAGCGGCAAGCCGATCTTCAAACAGGTGATCAACAGGCTGATGAGCTCCGGGGAAACCACGATCAAAAAATTAGCGAAATCGAACCCGGTTCACTGCTACGTATTTGATTGTTTATACCTCGACGGAAGGGCTCTTGTAAACGAACCCTTGCTGAAACGGAAGGAGTGGCTTGCTGATGCCATTCGTCCGGAAACCCCCTTTCGCGTGAGTGAACACGTCGATGATGGAGAACAGCTCTTTACTGCCGCCAAAGTGCACGGATTAGAAGGGATTATGGCCAAGAAAAAGGATAGTAAATATCTTCCGGGTAGAAGAAGTGATTGCTGGATAAAAGTGAAGGTTCGTCAGACATGTGAGTGCTTTGTTGTAGGATTTACCAAAGGAAACGGAGACCGCGCTTCGTCTTTTGGTGCGCTGCACATCGCGGAGAAGGTTGGTGATGAATTGCATTACCGGGGCAAAGTCGGGACAGGCTTTGATGACTCATCAACCAAAGAAATTTTTTCTGCGCTGAAGAAAGCCAAGGTTGTAAAGCGGCCCTCCGTAAAAGGAAAATTGCTGGACGAGAAAACATCGGTATGGCTAGACGCTCAGGTGATGGTGGAACTCAGTTATTCGAAACTTACACCCGACAAGATGTTTCGTGAATCGGTATTTATGCGGCTGAGGCTGGATCTTTGATGTTATCCGTTATCTGTTATCCGTTATTCGTTATCCGTTATCCGTTTGCCCAACCTTATACCTTATACCTTATACCCCCTTCCCAATTCCTACTTGCAGATTTCCTTCTTCATCTTTTCGGTAACAGCCAGCCCCAATGTCTCTGCCTTATTTAGATCCTGGCAAGCTTCCCCTGTCTGTTTCCCGCGCTGCCTGGCTATCGCACGGTTGTAGAAGGCTGCAGCGTATTCGGGATTGTGGGTTATAGCAACAGTATAATCTTCGATGGCTTCTTCCAGTCGTCCCTGCCGGCTTAACACGTTCCCGCGATTCAACCACGCCTTTTCGAACTTTTCGTCCAACTCTATCGCCTTCGTATAATCGGCATATGCACCCTTCAGGTCATCCATTTTTTCTTTCACATGACCCCGGTTAAGCCAGATCTCAGGATCATTTTTTTCGATCTCCAATGCCTGATTGTAGTCTTCCAGCGCCCCCTTGAAATATCCACCCTCCATCCGCTGATAGGCCCTCTCCAGGTACGGATAAAGCATGCTTGAGTCGCTCTCAATGGCCTTTTCTAACTCATCGTCGGTAGTCTGCTGGCCGAGCTTTCGTTTGAGCGCCGCAATATTGTGTAAAGCCAGTGCGTGCTCCGGGTGAAGCGCCAAAGCTGCCCGATAGTCCTGCATAGCTGTTGTATCATTCATGGCCTCCTTAGCAATTCCGCGGTTCACGAAATAGTCGGCCTCTTTATTCTTGAGCTGTATTGCAGAATCCAGCCACGATATGGCCTGCTTGTAATTCTTAAGCTTGATATCGACCAGTCCCAGGTAGTTAAATACCTGAGGCCTGATATTGCCCTGAGCCGTAATAATCTGATTTGAACCCTTGGCTGAAGCCGATTGATTGAAAAAAATAGTATTCGTTTCGCCAGTGGGCAGCGTCAATAATTTTTGAAAATCTACTCTTGCCTGATCAAAAAGTCCCAGCTGATACCGAACAATGGCTCGGCTAAGCAACGCCTCCGGCTGGTCCGGCTTTAGCTCGAGGTAGATATTGTAATCCGTGTTTGCGCCCTTCAGGTCATCGAGTTGCTCCCTGGTTGCGCCGCGCGTAAAATAGGCGTCGGCAAATCCCGGGCTTTCCCGAAGGCATTTATTTAAGTACTCCAGGGCGAGCTTATAATTCCCGGCATTATGCGCAGCTTCACCTTGTTGATATAATTTATTGGAATCGGCACGCTTATCTTGTGCAAAAGCGGTTGCCGGAAGCGCGAAAATCAGGAACACAATTGCTTCACAAAACTTTCGCTGGGCAATATTTACCGTGCTCAAAAGGTTATAAGGAAGAATGGGCATCATCACGCTGAAAGTAACAAAATTATCGCAAGCAAAGTGCAAACCATTTCAATTCATTTTCAGTTTATAACATCATGGAAGCTGCCAAAAAAACGTCCCGCAAATCTGAGGTGAGGGTTTCGGACGAGAAAATAAGAAATGCGTATATTCAGTTCGTGCTCACCACTGGGTCCCGACCTGTATCCGTGTATAAATTTTGTCTGGACCTTGGAATAAGAGAAGAAGAATTTTATAATTTGTTCGGCTCTTTTGATGGCCTGGAGAATCACATCTGGAAAGGCTTCATCGATAAAACTATTAGCCGTTTAAGAGCCGACAAAGCATATGTTGGCTTCATCACGCGCGAAAAAGTGCTCGCGTTCTATTATACCCTGCTTGAAGAACTCAAGTCCAACCGCAGCTATGTTATCTTCCAGCTTGAGAATTCGCGGAAATTCGAGCTGATGCCAGAATACATCAAGGGCTTCAAAACGCAGTTTGAGCAATATTTTGAGTCGGTGCTTAACGCAGCAAAGGGCAACGGCGAGGTTGCAACGCGACCAGTCATAGACAAACGTTATCCGCAACTCTTCTGGCTTCATCTTGGCTTCATTCTTTTATTTTGGAAGCAGGACAATAGTGCGGGCTTTGAAAATACGGATGCTGCCATAGAAAAATCTGTCAATCTCGCTTTTGATCTCATTGGCAAGGGAGCAGTTGACTCGGCAATTGACTTTGCCAAATTCTTATATCAAAACAAAATAAAATAGCCTGCGTGAAAGAATTTGATCGTATCCCCGTTTCCAAAGTTCAACGGGCTTCTAAATTTATAACTACTGGTGCCCGTATCGGTTCAAACTATCTGAAGCACTACGGAAAGAAGCTTATCAACGGTGAGGCTAGCCGCGATGAGCTCCATCTGGACAATGCGACCGATATTTACAATTCTCTCAGCGAGCTCAAAGGAGGTGCACTAAAGGTGGCACAAATGCTGAGCATGGATAGGAACCTGTTGCCTACTGCTTATCAGCAAAAATTTGCAATGGCCCAGTATAGCGCACCGCCGCTATCGTATCCGCTGGTGGTTAAAACTTTCAAAAAGTATTTCGGAAAGGGGCCGACAGAAATTTTCGACACGTTTACAACAAAGGCTACCAATGCAGCTTCGATGGGACAGGTTCATCAGGCTACGCTGAACGGTAAGAAGCTTGCCATTAAAATACAGTACCCGGGGGTAGGTGATAGTGTACGATCCGACCTTGCCATGGTAAAGCCTATTGCGCTGACGATGTTCAAATTGAACCCTGTTGAATATGACGAGTTCATCCAGGAGGTCGAATCCAGAATGCTGGAAGAAACCGATTATAAACTTGAATTGGAGCGATCGATGGACTTGTCTGCCAAAAGCCGGCATCTTAAGAACATCGTCTTTCCTATGTATTATCCCGAATACTCGTCTGACAAGATCCTGACTATGGACTGGATCGAAGGCAAACACCTGGGTGAAATTCTTAACGGAAATGTACCGCAGGAGGAAAGAAACAAGCTAGGCCAGGCGTTGTGGGACTTCTATCATTTTCAAATGCATACGCTAAAGGCTGTGCATGCCGATCCGCACCCCGGTAATTTTATTATTACCGATGACTATAAACTGGGGATAATCGACTTCGGATGTGTCAAAGAAATACCAGGTGATTTTTATAATATATATTTCCAGCTTCTCGATCACGATGTGTTGTCGAACTTGAAAAAACGCGAGAAGGTTTTTGCAGAGCTTCGGTTCATTCATCCACAGGATACTCCGAAGGAGCAGGAATTCTTTACCGCTATTTTTGCAAAATTGGTGGAGCTGCTGGGTAGGCCTTTCCGTTCGAGCATTTTTGATTTTGCCGACGACGCATACTTCGATGAGCTTTATTCTTTTGGAGAAAAGTTATCAACGATGAAGGAACTGCGCGAATCCAAGCGTGCCCGCGGAGTTGGAGAAGCAGTGTATCTGAACAGAACATATTTTGGCCTGTACACGATTTTGCATGATTTGAAAGCGAAAATCGACACGAGTGTGTTTAAGTGTTGATGTTCGAAGTGTTGAAGTTTTCGCACGAGCATCGTCCCCGCGGCAGTTTGACAAATCTCCCTACCTGGCTGTCAGGAGGCTATCAGAAACATCAACACCTAGAACTTCAACACATCAACACATCAACACTTCACCACATTTTTTCTATCTTGCCTTAAGATTCACTTTTTAATCTAACTTTATGTTATGAGAGCAATCTGGAAAGGACACATTCAATTCTCGCTTGTAACCATTCCTATACGGATCTATAACGCGATCGACTCCGGACAAACCATTAGCTTTAACTTACTTTCAAAAGAGGGACATAACCCTGTGAGTTATGAAAAGAAAGATAAAGTCACCGGTGAAACCCTGCGGGCCGAAGACATTGTAAAAGGTTACCAGTACGAGCCTGGACAATATGTAATTATTGAACCCGAGGATTTCGAAAAGGTAAAACTTAAGAGTGAAAGGGTAATAGAGATACAAGGCTTTGTCAATACAGACGAAGTTCATCCAACGCTGTATGAAGCACCCTACTACCTCGGTCCCGATGGCGACATGGCTGCAAAAACTTACGGGTTGCTTAGTCAGACATTAAAGGAAACAGGTCGAATAGCAGTAGGGAAGGTAGTTCTCCGCGATCGCGAAACGCCTGTTCTAATATCTCCTCACGAAGGGGGTATGGTGATGTATCGTCTCCGGTACCCTAGCGAAGTAAGAAGTATGCGCGAAGTGCCCCAATTGCTGGAAGTGAAAACTGATAAGGAGCAGTTGAAGCTAGCCAAGACGTTGGTTGACTCCATGACAACGCGTTTTGCAAACATCGAAATGAAAGATCACTACTACGATGCCCTCAAAGCAATTATCGATGCCAAAGTCTCCGGCAAAGAAATTGTTTCTATCGCTGAGGAGGCGCCAAAAGTAGTTGACATTATGACGGCTCTCAAGGCTAGCATCGACGCAGCAAAAAAGCCAATGGAGAAAGCAAAAGGAGCTTCAGCAAAAAAAGAGAAGGCCGAGAAACCAACGAAAACAGTTCGCAAAAAAGCGAGCTGACGCCGGTGTTAGAAGGATTTATCAGCAGCGTTTACAGATAAGAGTTAACTTTGCAGCATGGCAAAGATCATTAAGTTTCCTTTACCTACGCCTGAAAAATTCGGACCTCAACGCGTTCGAAAAAGAAAGGAACCACGCCGGAGTACCACCGGGCAGTTGAACCTTTTTACGGGCGGAAAGGTGGTCAAAATGAATCAGTTAACGCCTTTTGAAGAAGCTTTACTATTAGATGAACAGGGCAATAAGGCGCGGGCCAGAGTAGGATATTTGCAGGCTATCGAGCAAGAAGATTCCGTTGCTGATGCCTATTGCAATTTGGGAATAATTGAGTCGACGGACGGCGCGCACGCCAAGGCAATTGACAGATTTACACTCTGCCTAAAAGCGGACCCACGTCATTTTGAAGCCCATTATAATTTAGCAAACCTGTACGCTGAGATAGGAAACTTCCCATTGGCCAAAGCCCACTACGAAATTTCGATCCAACTCGAGCCTTCATTTCCAAACAGCTATTTCAACCTCGGCTTGACACTGGCTATGAACAAGGAATTTGAGCCTGCTGTAAAAGCCATCAAACAATTCCGGAAGCTAGCGCAACCCGAGGATCAACAACTCGCAGACAGCCTGATTGATAAGTTGTCGGCCTTCTAGAATTAAAATAGCCAAGTTCAAAGTTCAAAGTTTAAAGTTTGTCCCAATTCAAGCCTGAGTTTCAAATCCATTTGAAGGCGTATTAGTCAGGTTATCGTAAGTAAATGCAGGTAATCAAATGTCTATGAAAGCTTTGAGGGTGATGGCCTAATTTCATGTCAAACAACCACATCCTCTATGGAACTGATTTTAACTATCGTGTCTACAGTTGCAGTTCAGCTTGGTATTTGTCTTTTCTGTTTCGTTAAGAAACAATCAGAAGTTAGCGTTGACAGAAGATAACTTCAACGCGATGATGAAAGACAGGATTGCCACTACGAAGCCGTACATGAAAATGCTGTAGGCAATTCTTAGATGTCGGTACTTACGGCCTAACACTTTACCGAGATAATAGATATCCTTGATCATGCTACCGTACAAGTAGTCCGCGTCTTTCATCATCTCTTTCATTCCCCATTGGTAGTCTTCCACGTTCATAGCGTGGAAGTTTCCAAAGAAGAGCAGGTTAGTCCTTTTGTTTTCGATGTCCTCCCTGGTAAATTTTCCGGATGAAACATTCGGCCGGCTGGCCAGGATAGAAAATACCATTGTAGCGAGACAAACGGAAATGAGCAAAATCGTAGGGATAAGCAAGTAGGCGTTTTCTTCCAGCTTTCGGATCAATACCGAAACTACCAAAGACAGAATTATTGAATTTATAGTTATCAGAATACTTGCTTTGCTGTCCACCATCTGGCTGAGCATGATATGATTATGTGATGTTGTACGAAACATAGTCTCGATACCTCTATCAGGTTTCAGCGCCCTTTCTTTGTCAAGTTTAGATTTTAATTTCTCGACTTCTTCCTCCAGTTTTCTATGCTCCTTAGCACTAATCTCTGGTTTAAGGCTTTTCTTTAACTTCTTGATATTCTTCTGTTTATTTTCTTCAAGAACAGTCTTACCATACAGCGTATGGTAGGAATGCTGCCGCATGAAATCCATGGTGGCGTTAAGGGATTCTTCCGTCGTCAGATCTTTTGTACCGAGCGCTTTCATTTCCTTTCGCAGCATCTCTGACTTTTCCTGGCATGCCGATGTTGACAAATGGAAAAGATCGGCGTCGCATAGCACTTGTGCTACGGGCCCGTTCGGTCGCTGGGGCATTCTGGTAGCGCGGATAGCGCTTGTGACCTCACGGATCTTACCCTCACTTGCTCCCAATCGTTGAAGAAGCTCCTGCGCCTGCATGGCCGATGTTTCCTCATGATTTTTCGAGCCATTAGCATAACCAACGTCGTGTAGCCAGGCAGCTACAATCGCAGACTCCATTTCGTCAGCGTTTAGATTGGAATGCTGGCCAATGATTTGTACGGCATTTACGACATCCTGGGTATGATCTAGATTGTGAAAGGTGTGTTTCTCAAAAGACCTGTTCTTAAACACCTGTTCGGCGAGCGTTCGTGCCTCCCTTATATACTCAGAATCCATGCCTATGTTATTTGTTAAAGGTAGAAATATTTTGTCTTTCACTAGGGGGTATAAACTAAACGACCGACAAACTTTTTACATTACGCCCCGTTAGCCATTTTTGTAAAACCCGGATTCGAATGGGCAAACTCTCTCTGTCTTGGTTGTTCCTTTCAATTTCTCTTTGCGCATTTTCGCAAACTCAACCAGATACCATAACGCATTCGGTATATCTGATCGGTGACGCCGGAGAGCCCTATGTGACTGAGAGTACTTTAGGAAATGCTCTGCGATCTACCATTAATCTCTCAGCAAATAGAGCATCCGTTCTGTTTCTCGGGGATAATATCTATCCGAGAGGAATGCCAGCGGCTGGTGACAAAAACAGAGCCATATCTGAAAAAATTCTTCGCACGCAGGTCGATTGGGTACGCGGGCTTGAAAACGTTAATACTTTTTTCATCCCCGGAAATCACGATTGGTTACGCGGAAGGAAAAGAGGGCTACAACAAATTAATAATCAGCAGGCCTGGCTCGATTCCTTAAATCAGGACAACATAACACTCTTGCCCAGAGATGGATGTCCTGGTCCCGTGGAAGTCCCTCTAACGGACAAAGCCACATTAATCATTGTCGATACTCAGTGGTTTCTTCACCCATGGGATAAGCCGGACGAGGAGGGCCCGTGTGATGCAAAGACTCCGGGGGATGCGCTGGTGTTGTTGGGCGATGCCTTCAGCCGTAACGTTGGGAAAAGAATTATTTTGGCTGCGCACCATCCGCTGATCACTTACGGTGTGCATGGCGGAGTCTTTACTTTTAAAGATCACTTATTTCCTCTCACGGCGGTCAATGACAACTTATACATCCCGATGCCGGTTATCGGATCGATTTACCCCTTATTCAGGAAATGGCTTGGGGACATTCAGGATACACCACATCCACTTAACAAGGAATTAATCCGGGGTATCAGTTCCATCCTGTCGGAGCAGCCGGGCTCTATCTACGCGGCCGGGCATGAGCACGCCTTGCAGGCGATTTTCAAAGATAGTACCTATTACATCGTCAGTGGATCTGGCGTAAAAGTCGAGCACGTCAAAAAGAAAAAGTTCTCCCGCTTTGCGGGTAATGTGACGGGTTTTGTGAAGGCAGATATCATGAGGAGCGGTGCTGTAAAATTCACATTCTATCAGGTTGACGCCGAGTTTCCTGATGGTCGGATTGTGTTTCGCGACTCGCTGCCGGCGCTTAAAACCAATCTACCAGCTGAGGAAAACGACCGCGCGGATTTTTCACAGAAAGTTGTGCGAGTTAAAGCCAGTGACCAATATTTGGCAGGAAAGACCCGGCAAAAATTGTTTGGTGCAAACTATCGGAAAGCCTGGTCACAAGATATAGAAGTACCTGTGATCGACCTCGCCACTGAACGGGGTGGCCTCATCATCACACAAAAGGGAGGAGGCATGCAGACGTTATCTTTAAGGCTGGAGGATTCGACCGGTCGTGAATATGTTCTGCGTTCGGTTGAAAAATTTCCGGAAAAGGCGGTGCCCGAGATGTTCCGAAAAACCTTTGTTCAGGACCTGGTTCAGGATCAGATTTCAGCTTCTCATCCCTATGCCGCGACGGTGATTCCGCCGCTCGCTGAAGCTGCAGGAATATATCATACCAATCCTACAATCGTCTACATTCCCGATGATCCGATGCTGGGAATCTACCGAAAGGACTTCGCGAACACATTGGCGCTGTATGAAGAACGTCCAGCGGGGGATTGGTCAGATAAGGCATTTTTTGGCAATTCAGAAGACATTGTGAACACGAGTAAAGTTTTGGAAAAGCAATTAAAGGACAATGAGAACCGCGCTGACCAAAGTTTTGTGCTTCGATCGAGGCTGTTTGATCTTTGGATTTCCGATTGGGACCGGCACGATGACCAGTGGCGCTGGGCGAAGTTTGAAACGGAAGATGGCGAGCGTTACCGGCCAGTCCCACGCGATCGGGACCAGGCATTTTTTGTTAACGAAGGTATGATTTCGAAGCTGTGGAGTCGCAAGTGGGCGATGCCTAAATTCGAAGGCTTCGGAGATGAGATCCGTTGGCCTTCTGGTTTGTCTTTCAATGCCCGCTATTTCGATCGAACTTTCCTTACCGAGCCGGAAAAAGAGGAGTGGGTTTCGATCGCAAAGGATCTCCAACAGCGACTGACAGACGATGTAATCGAGAGCGCTATTCGGACGTGGCCGCGCGAAATTTACGATCTCCACGGGCCTGAGGTGATCCGAAAGCTCAAAGAGCGTAGATCGCGCCTTGTAGAGTATGCGATTTCACACTACGAGTTTTTGGCACGCGAAGTTGATGTCGTTGGTTCGAATAAGGGTGAATGGTTTGAGATTATCCGGTTGCCCGAGGGCGATGTCAATGTGAAAATGTTTAACATCAACAAGAAAGGAGAGCAAGGTAAAAAGCAGTATGAAAGACGGTTCCACAAAGGTGAAACAAGGTTTATCAACATTTATGCAATGGGTGGTGACGACCGGATTCAGTTGGATGGCGACGTGCAAAGCAGCATTACCATCCGGCTGATCGGCGGAGAAGGAATTGATTCCCTTGTTGATAAATCTAAAGTTAAAGGGCTGGGAAAGAAAACTTTATATTACGATACGAGAGACACTCCCCAATTTGTTTCCCTGGGGGAAACAGCAGATCGTACGTCGAACGATCCTTCGGTGAATGCGTATGACAGGAAATCATTCAAATATGACCGTCTTGCCCCAATAATTTTCGGAAACTACAATCCAGATGATGGACTGTTTTTTGGGGCGGGCTTCTACTTTCAAAAGGAGGGTTTTCGGAAGGTGCCATTCAAGAGCAGACACATCGGTCTGGCGAGCATCGCCCCGCGGACAAACTCCTACAACTTTTTATACAGGGGAGATTTTACAGATGTGCTGGGCAAGTGGGGATTGGAGGTGAATGCCGACCTAAAGGCCCCAAATTATGTGAACAACTTTTTTGGGATGGGCAACGAATCGGTCTTCAATGATGATATAGACGATGATCCACAATTTGACCTGGATAACTCCATTGATTATTACCGATTCCGGTTTAAAGAACTTCGGCTGGAAACCAACCTTACCCGAAGACTGGGAAGTTTCGGGAGATTTGAAATCGGTCCGGCATACCAGCGCATTGCGATCGAACGCCCTGAAGAGCCCCGATATATCGATGAGTTTGCCAAGACGCTTCCCTATAATCTGTATGCGCAACGCAACAATTACCTGGGATTGAACTGGAGTTTTACCGTCGATAAAAAAGACAATCAACAAACTCCCTCGCGCGGGATAGTTTTCAATTTGATGGGTAGAAATATGGTTGGCCCCGACAGCAGGTCCAGCGATTTTTCATCGTATGAAGGTTCACTTTCGATCTATCAATCATTCAGCGCTCCCGCCAGGATTGTTTTTGCAGCCCGAGTCGGTGCAGGTATGAATACAGGTAGTTATGAATTTTATCAGGCGCAGATTCTTGATGGCAAAACCCAGCTAAGAGGTTTCCGGAAAACACGCTTTTATGGTGATCAGAAATTTTATACCAACCTCGAGATGCGAATCAAACTAATCCGCATTCGTACCTACGTTTTTCCAGCAAGCCTGGGAATTTTGGCATTTCATGATTTTGGTCGCGTATGGTACAAAAATGAAGAAGGAATAGATCCGTCAGCGCCATCTGGAAAATCGAACGCGTGGCATAAGGGGTGGGGCGGAGGAGTGTGGTTTACCCCCTTCAATCTAACGGTGTTGTCGGTGGAAGCTGGCCATTCTGATGAGGGGACACTTGGCTACCTCAGGTTGGGATTTCTATTCTGAAATTGAAATTCGGCAAAACGGCCCAATGGCATTGAGGTCCGATCAATTGGTTTTCCTGAAGTTCGCTGGTTTTCGGAGATCGCTTAGAATCTACTGAATATTCTTATCTTGCTAGTCCGAGCCGTTACTTAATTTTTTGATATGCTGTGGATATGCAGGGATAACAGATTTTCATTCCTGGTAATTGGCCTTCTCTTTTCTGGAACGTGGGCATTTTCTAATACCACACCGGGCATCAAGTTTATAGAAAATAAGAATCAATGGCCTGCCGGAATTCAATATTCTGCGCGCATACCTGGCGGAACAATGCTGGTTAGTGCTGGGAAATTTCAATACTATCTTTTAGATGAGGATCAAATGCAAACGCTGCACGAGCGGTTGCATGAACGGAAAAACGAAACTGACGGTCGACTGGCTCCGGGACAAATAATCAACGGTCACTCCGTTGAAGTTAACTTTGTAGGTGCAAATCAATCCGCCGGTCCTTCGGCCACGGGCCAATCTTCTGAATACTATAATTATTTTATCGGAACGGATCCAGCGCGGTGGGCATCTAAGGCATACGCGTTCCAGGAAATTTTTTATGACAATTTGTACGACAAAATCGGGTTGAAGATCTATTCGGTAGACAAAAATGTCAAGTATGACTTCGTTGTTGAGCCTAATGCGGACCCCTCACAAATTGTTCTTGAATATGTGGGCGCTACTTCCACCGCACTTCATAATGGTAACCTGACGGTCAGCACCTCCGTTGGCGACATCATCGAGCAAAAGCCTGTAGCCTACCAGTGGATAGATGGTCGGAGGGTTTCTGTTCAATGCGAATATGTTCTTGAGGGCGATCGCCTTTCTTTCCGGTTTCCGCGCGGCTATGACAACTGTTACGAATTGATTATAGACCCTTTGTTGATTTTCGCCACCTATTCCGGATCCACGGCTGATAACTGGGGTAGCACTGCAACGCCTGGCGAAAAGGGAAATCTCTATTCGGCTGGAGTTACAACCCACGTAAACGTCGGAGGTAATTTTCCCGCTACAACAGGTGCCTTTCAAACAACCTACGGAGGTCTTTATGATATCGGCTTGCTGAAGTATGACTCCCTGGGCAAGCAACTTTTATACGCCGCCTACCTCGGCGGAGGCGGTTCTGAATCCCCGCACAGCCTGGTGATGAATTCCAATGAAGAACTCATAATGCTGGGCACAACCAGTTCAAACGACTTTCCAACCTCTGCTAATGCAATGGATAGAACCTTCAATGGAGGTGAACAGGTCGTACATGTTATTGAGTACCCGAATGGTTCGGATATCTTCGTGACCCGGATTGCAAAAGATGGATCAAAATTACTTGGCTCGACTTACATCGGGGGAAGCCTGAATGATGGTCTTAATCCCACATTTGGGGCACTTACCAAGAACTATGGGGATGAACTTCGCGGAGACATCATAACCGACAGCGATAATAACATCTATATCAGCTCGGTTACATCCTCTCCTGATTTTCCGATGACCAATAGCCGCGACGTTACCTTTAACGGCGGGGAAACCGACGCTATTTTACTGAAACTTAAACCAGATCTATCTCAGATGATCTGGGGCATGTTCTTAGGAGGAAATGGTACAGATGCTGCACATACATTGAAGCTCGACAAGGACAATGGAGTCTTCCTGGCGGGAGGGACAACAAGTCCGAATTTTCCAGTCAAGCCGGGTAGCTATCAGCCCATTCAACATGGCGATGCCGACGGTTGGATCGCCCACGCTGGCGCTGCTGGCGATACCCTCTACAATGCTACGTATACCGGTACCGTATCGTTTGACCAGATCTATTTTCTTGACGTCAATACCGATGAAGAAATTTTTGTGTATGGGCAGACCAGTGGAGATTTTCCCATCACGCCCGGGGTTTACAGCAATCCAAACAGCGGTCAGTTTGTTCAAAAGTTTGATCGGTCTCTCACAGCCCTGGCATTTTCAACGGTCTTCGGTTCGGGGCGAGGCGTTCCAGACATTTCACCCACAGCTTTCCTGGTCAATGAATGCAACAACCTGTACATGACGGGGTGGGGTGGAATTGTCAATAATCAAACCTTCCATTGGCAAAGCAATACATTTAATATGCCTGTCTCCGGAGATGCATTTCAGCGAACGACATCAGGATCGGATTTTTATTTTATTGTCCTTACCGACGACGCCTCTGAATTCCTGTATGGTACTTATTTGGGAGGTACTCAATCGACAACGCACGTCGATGGGGGAACGAGTAGATTTGACAAAGGTGGTGTAGTTTATCATGCGGTGTGCGCCGGATGTGAAGCGTACAATAGTTCCGGGAATTCTACCTCTGATTTTCCGTCTACACCAGGCGCCTGGTCTCGGATCAACCGCAGCGAAAATTG
>CAMLER010000038.1 GCA_946478915.1 uncultured Chryseolinea sp. | reverse complement strand
TCAACGAGGTAAACATCGTTCGTGAGCGACTTTCTCCCACGTATTGGAAAGAAATTTTGAACATGGCGAAAGTACATCCAAATGAATTGCTGGATCATTCTCATCCAGATTACAAGATCAAAGTTTCTACGAACACTTATACGATGGACGGATGGCTGGAAGTGCTTGTACATGAGGGTCAGCTTGTAAAATATCCGATTGTGATTTTCAACGGTTGCGCTGTGGTTTGTCGGACACCAACCGATATAATGAAAATCAGACCGAAACCCGGTGTACGGGTACTCCCCCATTTAAAAGACTGTCATTAAATTTTTTAGAACAGAAGTGATTACTCTGGAACAGAGTTTCATTCCGTTTATTGTTATGCCCCGACTTACTTTTTGGAAACAAAAGAATGTCAGGAATTTAACGCTATGGATACACGCAAATCTTTCTGCAGCTCAGCTACTGCGTTTCGCTTGCCAAAGTCCGGGGCTTGAGGCACTTACTAAAAAATAAATATGGATGCAAACACTAAGCGCGGTCGGACATGGACTTCCTAAATGTTATTACTTACCAGCATTCTAAATCAGCCGCTTGTCCATCAAAGTCCTTTCAATCTTTTTATGTGTATCCCAAAATTTAGTTTCTATGGCACGCATTATCTTCTGAAAGTCGGGATTGGACTGCATCGGATCAAAAGCCGCATCCATTCCGTGCCACAAAACCCAGTAAGCATAATTTTCCTGTTGAGAAAACAATTTCAGGTGCTCAATCGTCCTAGCCACATCTCCTAAGTACGAATAATAAACGGCGAGATTAATATGCTTGTAAATCGATTTATCATTATCGGCAAAGGCTTTGTAGCTTTTCAATAATTCTGCAGACTTTTCCTTCATACCTTTCTTCTCGAACACGACGGCTGCTTTCAGATACTCGTTTCTAAAAATATTCAGATGCTGGGACTCGGTAAGATCAATTCCCATACTAAAATATTTATAGGCGTTGTCATAATCTCGAAAGACATAATACAACCGTGCGAGTTCGTAGGTTACGTCAATTCGTGTTGTATCTTTCTTATATTCTTTTACGAGTGCTTCAATAGCCTTATTCTTCTCCTTGTCCTTAGCATAGCGGAACCAAATTCCTGCATAAGCCGCAATCGTATTGCCAGAATCGTACGACAATGATTTATCAATATACTTAACAGCTTCGTCGACAAAGCCGGCTTGCATCAACGCATTGCTCAAATGCAAATACTTAAATGATGTCGTAGCCGAGTCATGAGAAGAAATATCCAACTTAACTCCCATTAGTGCATACTCCAGGTATTTCGCTGTATTAGGAACATGCCAATTATAGAATTCAGAGAGGAAATGAATAGCCAAGCCCGGATTAGAATTTTCTTCAAGAGATTTTTCCAGGTATCCGACAGCTGTCACGTATTCATTCGATTGAGCATATGACAATGCTTTGGCAATCAGGCTTTCGCTGAGCGCTGGATCGTACTTCATCGCATTTTCAGCGCAGCTGTTAATTTCCATCCCATATTTTTTAACGGATTGAAATAAGTCCAGGTAATAATACACCATTGCGGCATTCGCGTATGCGAGTGCAAACTTATGATCCTCCTGAATTGCCTTTTTGAAGTAGGGAATGGATTTTAATAAACTTTCACCCGTACTACGGTAAAACAATTCTTTACCTTTTAAGAAATAGTCATAAGCAACGACGCTTTCCGTGGATTTTTTTTCAATTCGTTTCTCCTCTTCCGGTGTGATAATTACCTGGATCTCCTTCGCAATATCTTTAGCAATCTCCCGCTGCAATTCAAAGATATCGCGCGCTTCCTTTCGATATTGTTTGGCCCAAAGGTGTTTATCGGTGGGTCCTTCGATCAACTGAATGTTCAACACGATATTATCTCCAAGTTTTTGACCGCTTCCTTCAACAAAATAATTTGCATTCAACTCTTTTGACATTTCAGGAATAGACTTGGTAGTATTCCTGTACTTCTCTGCAGACGTTCTGCTGATTACTTTCAACTCCTTTATCTGAGAGAGATTGTTGAGTGTCGACTCCATTAATCCATTGATCAGATAGACGTTCGTTGAATCGTTGCTGTCATTAATAAATGGTAAAACGGCAATGGATTTATCCATCGCACGCGATGTTGGTGCATTTAATGCGAAGTAAAGCACTCCAATGGCGATGGGGACTAAAAGCGCTGCAGCGAACTGAATGATACGCTTTCGCCGGGTGGGATTTAAAGGAGGCACTTCCGATATTAATTTGGCAGGATTCGGAAACTCCTCATTTTCGCGGCCTCGCTTGCCAACTTCACCCGGTGGATATCCATAGTATTCCCGAAAACACTTTATAAAATAGGACGTGCTGCCAAACCCAACCTGGTGAGAAACTTCAGAAACATTTGAGCCGGTCGTCTTCAGCAACGCCATAGCCTTTGTTAGCCGTATCTGGCTGATGAGCTGACTGACGGACAGGTTGGTCTCCTTTTTTACCCTTCGCAGAAGGTTGGAACGACTCATATTCATGTCGTTCGCAAGTTCGGACACGCCAAACTGTTCGTCAGAAATGTTTCGTTCTACGATAGCATTGAGCTGATTTAAAAAGTCTTTATCAGTGTTTGATGGTTCGGACATTTCGTAAATAACGAAAAACGGAAGTAAGGGATGCCCCCTGGCAGGCAGGGTTTGCACTCCATTTTTTATCTTAAATTTATCGCTCGGAAACCAATTTGCATCAAAATTTATATCGTTGCGTCAAATTTTATATCGATTCCAGCAAATTTGATGGTTTTTGCCGCAAAGCTGATTGGCCAAGCGACGGTGGCCGCCCGTTCTTTGAGTTATTGAAATTACAAAATCACCTAACTCAAATTCCATGAAAACACAGCAAATCTCCATTCTAAAAATTACCATTTGTGCCATCCTTTTTCCAGCTTCATTAATAATGACAGCATGCGGAGGTAAAAATAATGCCGCAACTGCAGACTCCGCTACCACTGTTGCTGCATCCAACAAGACACCTGACGTAGATCTCCACACCGCGGTCTTGACAGACAACATGGAGGCAGTGAAACAACATATTGCTGCCGGAAGCAATTTAAATGAAAAAGATCCATTTGGCGGCTCCAGTCCCCTCATCACAGCATCTCTTTTTGGGAAACCAGAAGCAGCAAAAGTTTTGATAGAGGCGGGGGCCGATGTAAACTTTCAGAACAATGACGGATCCACCGCCCTTCACACTGGCGCATTTTTCTGTCGTCCTGAAATAGTCAGAATGCTGCTCGACAATGGAGCCGACAAGTCGTTGAAAAATAAGTTTGGCGCAACCGCTTACGAATCCGTAGCTATTCCCTTCGCCGACGTGAAAAACACTTACGATATGATGGGAAAGATACTCGCTCCGATGGGCCTCAAGCTTGACTATACCCATATTGAAAAGACACGTCCTGAAATTGCGGCCATGTTAAAGTAGTTTCAAAGTTTAAAGGCAATAACCATGTCATCCAGAAGATACGACATCGATTGGGTGCGAGTCATCGCTATCGGACTCCTCCTTGTTTACCATACCGCTATAGGTTTCCAGGCCTGGGGCATTATGATTGGATTTATCGCTACGGAAAGGCCCTGGCCCACTTTGTGGATCCCGATGACGATAATAAATATCTGGCGAATTCCCCTACTGTTTTTTGTGTCGGGCATGGGAGTTTATTATGCCCTACAGAACAGGAACTGGAAACATCTCATGCTGGAGAGAGCCCAAAGGATATTAATACCTTTCCTCTTTGGTATTTTCGTCATCGTGCCGCTCGGGACATTCCTTTGGCAATATCACTATGGCTGGGAGTTGGCCTATTCTTATAGCCCCGGCCACCTTTGGTTTCTAGGAAATATCTTTGCGTATGTCATCATTCTGTCGCCGGTGTTTTATTATCTCAATAAGAATAAAGCCGGAAAAGTAGTTCGTAGCATCAAAGCTATATTAAGCACCCCTCTTGGGCTACTTCCGGTCATTATCGCGTTTGTTGCAGAGGCAATGGTGATGAACCCACGGCCATTCGAACTGTATGCGATGACCTGGCATGGTTTCATCATTGGGATCCTTGCGTTCTTCTTTGGTTTCTGTTTCGTCATTAGCGGGGATACTTTCTGGAAGATGATTACAAAATGGCGATGGTTGTTCTTGTTGATCGCTGCTGTGTTATGTGTTATTCGTCTGACCCAATTTCAGCCGTTCGCTCCTAATTACCTGATCGCCATAGAATCCAGTTCTTGGATTATTTCTGTCTTTGCATTTTCATTCCGACATCTTAATCGCCCGAGCAGAGTATTAAGTTACCTGAGCGAGGCAGCTTATCCAGTCTACATCCTGCACATGCTTTTCCTTTACGTAGGGTCAATGATCATCTTTCCCCTCGATATTCCTTCCTATGTACAATTCGCATTACTTCTGCTCTTTACCATAGTAGGCTGCTTTATGATGTTTGAGTTTGTAGTTAGTCGAATCAATTTCCTCAGACCGCTATTTGGACTCAAAGTAAAGAGGCAAATTCAAACAAATGTGGCACTCTCATAGCGATTTGCGGTAATCACATGCTATTCGAAGGTTCGCCAGGTGCTGTGTAGATTTCATTTTTGGCAGCATTCTTACTCGTGTAGGGCAACTGACTTTGAGAACGCCGGAATGAGAAGAAAAAAGGAAAATTTAGTGTCATAAAATTTTTCTTCTCCGCCGGCGTTAAAAAGTGTTGCGTGTATTGCGGTTCACTGCTATATTCAATACACCTGGACCGAACCTTTCTATGAAACTAATTATCATTCTTACCCTGATATCCTCTGGATATTTCGCGAATGCGCAGATCAAGGTAAAAGAAAAAAAAATTGAAGGGTTTGAACAACCGCAGCAATCAAAAAAGCCAACTCGGTTCCTCAATGCAGTTAAAACCCCGATCGCACTTATCGGACTCGGCACCTACTCTTGTCTCAGCGATGATGTTATTAATAGATACGCCGTACGGGAAGAAAGAAATGAACACATGCCGGACTTTCAAACGAAAGTCGACAACTATTTAATGCATACACCCATCGTTCTTGTTTATGGATTAAACATAGCGGGTATCAAAGGAAAAAACGACTTCACGAATAGAACGCTGCTATTGGTAAAATCAGAAGCTATTATGGCAGCGCTCACCTTTTCGTTTAAGTCGCTCACGAAGGTACCCCGGCCTGATGATACTGATATCCAGTCATTCCCTTCAGGGCACACCGCTCAGGCTTTTGCTACTGCTACGTTCATGGCAAAGGAATACGGGGAAAAAAGCATATGGTATGCGGTGAGTGCTTATGGAATCGCAACAACGGTCGGTGCTATGCGCATTATGAATAATCGTCATTGGGTTTCGGATGTTTTGGCCGGCGCCGGAATCGGAATATTATCCACCAACCTCGCGTATCTTACTCATCGATATAAGTGGAAGAACAAAAACTCCCAACTTACTGTAGTTCCTTCCTATGCAGCAGGACCCGGATTTTATATGAGTTATACTTTTAAGTAAAGTTTAACTTCGAAGTTCAAGTTTAAGGTTTAAAGTTTGAGGTTGCTGTCCCAAAGAACACACAACTTATTCCTTATATCCATGCTTACCACAACGGCTTTCAAGCCACCTACTCCAACATCCTCCGAAGATAATTTACCTGTCCAAGATGATAATTCAAATGAAGTGACAATTGGACCAAAACATAAGCAGTAGATACTCCGGGTTTATCAAAAAATATGGGGTAAGGAGATTCAAGTTGAACATCATCAAGATTACTTAGGGTCCTTTTGATCATTTGCGAAAGATCTTCCAGCTCTGCCACAAGTTGAGTTCTTGGCACATCTTTCTTAGTAAATTCTTCATCGCGATGTCGGGTGTAGCCTGTGTTTCCTAATGTAGCTCCGATCAAGAAATTCATCCCACCGATGATATGAAGGACGAGGTTGCCGCACGAGTTATTGATAGTACCCGCTGTCCTCCATATGTTTTCATCTTGCTTGAACAGGATAATTTCTTCGATCAGTTTATTGATGTCGCGCTCGTAAAACTCAGACAAAGTTGTGTTCAGCATGTGATAATATCAGTCAACAAATCTAACACATGATAATATGCAAGAAAGGCCCTTATACCCTTCGTCTCTAATTTAAACCAGAACGGATTAGGCTATAAACTAGGTTTCAGGTTTGAAGTTGTTCAAAGTGTAAAGTTTAAGGTTCAAGGTTTGAAACCACAACCAAGCCCGAACTTTTGAGCCCGAATCGAACGGCAGCCTCAACCTCCGGGTAATTTCTTACCAATGTTTCTGGTAAGGGAGCACGGCAATAGCAATGTGATCGACCGAACCTTCTGAAACTAACCTTGTATTGACTCTGTAACAAAATCTTCTCCATGATGCAACCTGGACCGCATGCAGCGCGTCTTATACATAAATCCCTTATGTATTAATCTATTATGCATTCACCTGAATTGTTAAAAGGCACGCTACAGACGATCGTTTTGAAAGTACTCAAGGATCATGGAAAGATGTACGGCTACGAAATTACCCAGAAAGTTAAAGAACTTTCGGATGGGCATATCCTCCTTACCGAAGGCGCACTGTACCCCGCCCTTCACAAGCTTGAAGCCGAAGGAATGCTTAAGACAGAGATAGTCAATATTGGCAAGCGGATACGAAAATATTATATCCTCACACCACCGGGCAAAGTGGAAGCGAAAGAGCGTGTAACGGAGTTTGTGAATTTCATTCAAACCATGGGAAGTGTGCTGCAGGTAAAGTTGAGTTAATGACTGCGCCATGTCGGAACTGACGAAAGACCATATCAACTATATTATTAAAGACCTTCATTACCGGGGAATTGTGCTGGAAGGTTTTGACGACGAGATCGTCGACCATATCTGCGCAGGCGTCGAAGAACAGATGATGACAGGCAAAAGGTTTATTGACGCATACACTATCACGTTGCAGGCATTCGGTGATACGGATGGTTTGCAAGAGACGCAAAAGGAAATCATAAAGCTTCAAACAAAAAGTACTCCCATGTTTAAAAGTTATTTCATCCTCGCACTACGCAATCATCTAAGGAATAAATTTTACACTGTTATCAATGTCGCGGGACTTGCTATCGGTATTGCATCGTGCATCATCATTATGATATTTGTGAAACACGAACTTGGTTATGATTCATTTAACGAAAACGCTGACCGAATTTACCGAGTGAACACGGAACTGCGTTTTGGTGCCATGCACAAGCGACTTGCTGAAGCAGCACCACTATTGAGTGATTTGTTTCCGCAGAGCTATCCCGAGGTGGAGAGCTCAGTACGATTATGGAGATGGGGAAATAGCGCTTTTCGCCTACCCGACCAGATCGAAACCATCCAGGAGGAAGTGATATGTGCAGACAGTACGCTGTTCAATATTTTTACGCTCCCATTGCTTGAGGGGGACCCTCGTACCGCATTATCAGAACCTCAATCAATCGCTATCAGTAAAAGTACTGCAGCAAAATTTTTTCCGGAGGGAAATGCTTTGGGCAAATTGTTGATACGCAATGACGACGTTACCCACAAGGTAACGGCAGTATTTGAAGACCTGCCAACCGATAGTCATTTTCATGCCGATGTGTTTGTATCAATGTCAGGGTTACCTGAGGGAAAAAACGTGAGTTTGGTTGGCGGAGGCTGGATGAATCTTTATTTGCTTCTTCGCGAAGGTGCCGATCCCAAACAGCTTGAATCAAAGTTTCCAGATTTTATCGCGCTACATGTAGCCCCACAGTTAGCGAGTGCCCTTCAAGACGATTTTACGATTGAAAAGTTCAGGTCTGATGGTAATCTGTGGACTTACTGGCTCACGTCACTGCGCGACATTCATCTTCATTCTGATTTAGAAGGCGAACTCGAAGTAAACGGAAGCATTGCAACCGTTTATCTGTTCGCAGCAATAGCAATCTTTATTCTCGTTGTAGCATGCATCAATTTCATGAACCTCTCCACGGCAAGATCTGCAAACCGGGCGCGCGAAGTTGGCATACGCAAGGTAATGGGATCGCTACGAACCCATCTGGTAAGGCAATTTCTGACAGAGTCGTTCGTACTTACTTTTGTTTCCTTCCTTCTCGCGTTAGGTATTGCCTGGCTATTTCTGCCCGTATTTAATAACCTGGCACAAAAGGAACTTTTCATGCCGCTTGAAGAGCCTCAGTTCTATATCGGTCTATTTGCTGCTTTCGTTATTGTATCATTTCTGGCCGGGTTGTATCCCTCCTTCTTTCTATCCTCATTTAAACCCGTCAATGTTCTAAAGGGAAAACTAGTGCTTGGAACAAGGAGCGGTATAGTTCGCAGCAGCCTGGTTGTTTTTCAGTTTGTTATTTCAATCTTCCTGATTGTAGGCACGATTGCTATACAAAAACAACTGCATTATTCGCAGCAAAAAAGGCTCGGGTTCCAAAAAGATCAGGTGGTCATTGTAAAAGGAGGCCACCACCTGGGCAATCACATACAAGCATTCAAAGATCAAGCACTCCAGAACACGGTTTTCAGTTCGGGTACAATCACCGGATTCCTGCCAGTATCCGGTACGTGGCGAAACAACAATACTTTTTGGCCAGAAGGAAAAATTCCAACGGGTGAAGACATGGATATGATGGTGTCGATGCAGGGTTGGGATGTGGATTATGACTATGTCAATACAATGGGAATGAATATCATTTCAGGCCGCACTTTTTCACCCGACTATCCATCCGATTCGACAGAAAGTGTTGTTCTGAACCAAGCCGCTGTCGCCGCATTTGAATTTGAATCCAATCCCCTTGGAAAAAAAATAAGCACTTTTACACAGATGAAACCAGATGGAACGCCCGATCCAAATTCTATTAAAGCCTGGACTGTTATCGGCATAGTGGAGGATTTTCATTTTGCCAACATGCGCGAAAACATTGGACCTCTTGGTCTTTTCCTGGGAAGTTCAAATGGTTTTATTGCCTTTCGCTTTAAAGGAGAAAGCGCCGATGTTGTAGTTGACGAGCTGGAAACACTTTGGAAAAAGTTTGTTCCGGAGAAGGCATTTCATTATTCATTCCTTGATGAAGATTATGGCAAGATGTATGATTCTGAAAAACGTTTGGCTGCCATCTTCGGAATCTTTTCCGGTCTCGCTATCGTAATCGCATGTCTTGGTTTATTTGCGCTAGCAGCGTTTACTGCTGAGCAGCGTACGAAAGAAATAGGGATACGCAAATCACTCGGCGCAAGCGTAAACAATATTGTTTTCCTTTTATCACGCGAATATGGTAAGCTGGTGCTAGTTGCATTTGTGCTTAGCACCCCCGTTGCATGGTATGGTGTCCATTGGTGGATACAAGGTTATTCATATCGTGCCAACATTGGTATTAGTGTTTACCTTCTGGCAGGCGTTATTGCGCTTGTGATAGCACTATTGACAATCGGTTACCAATGCATTCGAGCGGCTAGGATGAATCCGGCGACATCGTTGAGGAGTGAATGAGTTAAAAGTTTAAAGTTTAAGTTTAAGGTTTGAGGGTTTGAGGTTTCGCTCGATGATGGAGAGTACAATCTGGGCTCGAGCGACACTTCGGTGTTCGATATTCCTTGTTCGATATTCGATGTTCAATCGCTTACGGCACCTAAACGGATTGCCTCTCGTTGACAACTACTTCAGCTTGTAAAGCCAATGACCCATCATCTTTGTCATGCTTGTACCTGTTAACGAAGGTTCTTTTTACGCGCTGGGCTGTTCTAAAATATGGGATCCAAATTGCAGCTACGATTACGCTACGGATGAGCATGTTCCTATGTTCCTCCGTAGTAATACCGGGGGCTACTAACTGCAGAAGAAGTAAATCAACCAACAACCAGACAAGGGGAACTCCATAGTAAAACTGCATCAGAGTAGGTACTGAACTTCTCCGGCGAAAAAAAAGCACAGCAACTAATATGAAAAAAACTGTCATACTTGCATTATAAACCTGTTCCAAAAAACCTACAACCGCTAACCCTGTAAATCCATTAATGTAATTAGTCAACCATGGCTGTCCGTTTACTAGTTGAAAATCCATGACGAAACTCTAAAACATTTGTGCCGGAGATAACAGCACACCAAGAGCTGGCAATATTAACCACCCCTCTATACGCTGTCCTCAAGTTGCCGGGTAGGGACAATCGGTTACCAATGCGTTCGAGCGACTAGGATGAATCCGGCGACATCGTTGAGGAGTGAATGAGTTTAAAGTTTAAAGTGTTTAAAGTTTAAGGTTTGAGGTTTGAGGTTTCGCTCGATGATGAAGAGTACAATCTGGGCTCGAGCGACACTTCGGTGTTCGATGTTCCTTGTTCCTTGTTCGATGTTCAACAAGAGTTTGTACAAAACATTCATTGACCTACCTCACGTGAAAAAGCTTATAAGCTATCCGAGAGCAGTCAAGACCGAACTTTAGCTGCCATTTCGTTTGCCCTTTTTAACAGTCCTGTCTCACCGATTTTTGTGACATATTCAGAAAACGATTTTGTAGGACCACGCCATCGCAGCTCCTCTACATCCTCGAAAAGTTGGGCATCGGTTCTCAGCGTTGCAAGTCGCTTGAATAACAAGGCTTGTTCCCGACTTTTCCTCAGCGCTTTCTCGGGCCACGACTCGATCGGCCCATACTGTTTCAGAAGTTGTACAGCGGTGCTCTTCCCTATCCCAGGAATACCCGGATAACCATCAGCACTATCGCCGACCAATGCTAAATAATCAGGTATCAGCACCGGATCCACACCAAACTTTTTCCGGATAGCATTTGCATCGCGAATGGCTCCCGCCCTCCGATCAATTTGAACAACCCGGTCTTCACGCACGCATTGAGCCAGATCTTTATCAGGTGTCCAGATACAGACCTTATCTACCTTGGAATCAGCTGCTGCCAAACGAGCGGCGGAAGCTAACCCATCGTCGGCTTCCAGATCCGTCATAGGCCAGACAACGATCCCCATAGACGTCAAGGCTTCTTCCAGAGCATGGAATTGTTTCAATAGTACCCAGTCCATACCTTCAGATGTCTTGTAACCAGGCCACAAATCGTTTCGAAATGATTCGATGACATGATCCGTTGCAACGCCCAAATAGGTTGCCCCCTCGTCAATCATTTGTAACACACCATAAAGGACTCCTACAACGGCACCGAACGGCTTATCCTTACCTTTATTGTAGCTCCTATGCCCATAAAAGTGGCGGAATAATTCATAAGTGCCGTCAAGAAGATGAACGATCATTCTACACTCCCGCAATTTTTTTTAAGAAAAACAAATTTTAAAGTTATTTCGAAACCGATCTGATTATCACAACCTTGTCGCTAAGCGTTGATGGCACCTTAAGTATCTTACCGTTTGTTGATCCCTTCCCAAGTACTTTACCGGTTAAGGCGTCAGTCCAGGTCATCTCATAATTTCCATTCGGAATATCGGTTTTGATATCATACGTTTTGCTTGCAATGGATTCGACATAAATCACCCACATCTTAGTCCCGTCAGAGAGTGTCCACGTCGACGCACCCGGTGAAGCGACAACGGAGGTAAGGTCCGGTCTAAGGGTGGTGAAAGGAAACTGATTAAAAAATCGCTTTAGCACACCTAATTGCTTCCGTAGCGCAGGACTTCCACCACCGGGTGCTTTATACGTAGTATCCTGTCCATGCTCAGCGCCCGCAGAGAAAGAGTAGTCAAGGTGGTCGAACAATCCTCCACCAGCCATAAGAAAACGCCATGCTTGTCTCCGGTAAGTCGCATCAAGCCTACCGGCGAAGCCTGTCTCATTGAATCCAATAACCTTATTAAGATGATAGTTTTCGTGCGCCGCAGCGGGGAACGTGTAATGGAAATTAAAAATAGAAATATTGGGATCGGAGTTTGTTATTGGATATCTGAAATTGCTGATATTCTGAGCTATTAAATGTTTCTTGGGCAACTTCGATTCCTCATCCTTAATCCAGGTGGCGACCTTGCGCTGCCATGCATTCGACTTATCAGAGACTACCTGCATCATTGATCTCCAATCATCGGAGGGGCCATACGCATTCGCAATTATAGTGGTGTCCACCTGATCCGCCCATGGTTCATTTTGAATTTCAAAATAAACATTGTCGAATATGTTCAACTCCCGAACAATCTTACGCACATACTTCTCCTGGAAACCAAGAATATTTCCGTTTTCCAGCGTATTTACGTTTCTTCCCAAAAGCGTATCCGTACGATTGATATTATTCTTGCTGTTCAACGGGCTGTAGTTCCAACCGCCACCGTAATGGGCAGAAAACAAAACCACCTCGACAATGACATCCGTATACGAAGCTTGCTGAACGAAATTCTTCAATCGATCAAAATAATGTTCGTCCCACTGATCAAGATCAAACTTGTTCCCACCCAAAGCATAGCCTGCGACCGTACTTCTTTTCCAGGGCAACAGAATATCCTCTGACCGAGGAGCGAGCGTATTGTTTTCAATACCAAAATCTCCCGATTTTTCGATGTAAGCTCCTGTAAAAAGTCGCGTGGTATTCAGAGCATCCTGCTTAAGCGCTTCAAGATAGATCTGATAATTAAACCCTTTGTTGATAACGGCGCCGTAATGCTCACCTGAACCCACCAGGATTAATGGTTTTCCTTTGTAGCTAAAGTAATGCGGATTTTGAGGGTGCAACGAAAGGGGCTGCCCATTGATGTCAATAGCAACAACTAATATCAAGAAGAAGAAGAAAGTTAGAATCTTATTCACGGTTTGTATCGTCGATTTGGTTACGTATACTTTTCCTTCACACCATGAGTTGAGCTTTGCCCAATCGGTCTGCTAATTTGAAACAATTTACACATAGGTTATCGAAATTAATGGCAATAATTCAACGGGATCAAAAAAAATACCCTGCCTTATAAAAGGCAGGGTACAGCGCGTATTTTAAAAGATCGAAGATCTTTTAATTACCAAAAAAAGTTTAACCAAGGAAAGATTTTAACGAACTGCTTCGGGACACATTCCTTAACCTGCGCAAGCCTTTTTCTCTGATTTGTCTTACTCTTTCAACAGTAAGGTTAAATCGATGGGCAATGTCTTCGAGCGAGTGCGTGCCTGATCCGCCGAGCCCGAAGTACAGCGAGATCACATCCCGCTCTCTGTCGGTCAACGTAGATAGCGCTCGCTCGATAGCTGTGCGAAGCGACTCCGCTAACAGTCCTGAATCTGGCGTATCTTCTGAATCGTTTTCCAACACGTCCAATAGGCTGTTTTCCTCACCCTGCACAAATGGCGCATTCATAGAAAGATGACGTCCACCATATTTTAGCGCCTTATCCACATCATCAACAGAAAGATTTAATTCGTCTGCTATTTCCTGATTGGAAGCTTCTCTCTGATGCCGCTGCTCCAATTCTGATAATGTTCGGTTTATTTTATTTAAAGAACCCAGCCGATTCATTGGAACGCGAACGATCCTGGATTGATCAGCCAGGGCTTGCATAATCGACTGCCTTATCCACCACACCGCGTATGAAATAAATTTAAAACCGCGCGTAGGATCGAATCGCTTTGCTGCTTTGATCAATCCCACATTTCCCTCATTTATCAAATCGCCAAGGGAAAGTCCACCGTTTTGATATTGCTTGGCAACAGAAACTACAAACCGCAAATTTGCCTTCGTTAGCTTTTCAAGAGCGATGGGGTCACCGGCTTTGATCCTGTTGGCAAGTTCTACTTCCATCTCGCTCGAAATCAATTCCACCTTACCGATCTCCTGAAAATATTTTTCCAGAGATTCGCTCTCACGATTCGTAATCTGTTTAACAATTTTTAATTGGCGCATATATAATTTTGACTTTCTCTTTTAATACAAAACAAAATATCAACTATCCTTCCGTTTGCAAATACTATGTAAGGTCGCTCGGAAATTGACTGCAAAACGGACTTCTCCGTTTGCTATGTCGATGGGGATGGTTCACATATTATCGGCTAATACCGTCGCTTTCACACGGTTACATAACACAATAAGGCCATAAAAGATTTCAAATACGATAATGGAATTAGAAAGTTCCTAATACATCAATTTCAATCGTTAGCAGGATGAGACACGTACGCGTTTAATGCCAGACATTTAAATATGCAAAGCTTAAAATAGAAAACCGTAATTTACTTCCAACCGATTCAGAAGGTCGTCGGCGTTAGTCTTTTTCTTATAAAAGGATGCAAAGGGATCATCGATACGTTTTAACCTCTTAAAAATACTCTCATAATCAAATTTTTCCGGCTGCAGATCCTCGTTAACTTCTTCCCATAGCAAAGGCGTTGCAACGTTTGGTGACTCGCCCGCGACGAGCGAGTAAGGTGCAATTATACCCTTTCCTTCATCATTGAGGGAATAGTCCAATGAGACTTTACCATAACCACTCTCTCCAGAGTCTGTCAAGGCGACAAGATCGGGCATTTTTAAGCGAGCCAACCTGCAGATATAAGCTGCTGATTCTTTCGCTGCCAAAAAGGAGCTTTTTGAATCCAAAGGAACATAAACGTGAAGGCCGGATTTTCCATCCGTCTTAATAAATGATGGCAATTGCAATCCATCCAATATCACTTTGGTGTAACCCGCTGCCTTAGCCGCCTTTTTAATTTCGTAGTCCGGTGAGTCTATTGTAATCACTAGATAATCAGGAGAATGAACAGACTTCATTTTCGAAAACCAGGGCCTGAACTCGAGGCACCCGGCATCAACATAAAAAAGCAAATGTTCCCGATCGTTACAAGTGAACAGCCGTTTGTCTTCTTTCTCTTGTTTTATACGAGTTGTTCTGATCCAATTAGGAATCTTTGCGTCGTCATCTCCAAATAAACCATTAACTGATAATTCAATAATTGCCTGCGCCCCTGATGAATAACGCCGCGCATCCTGAGCTCTGTCTTTCAGATATGGTAAAATATGTTCTGCGATGTAGTTATAGTAATCCAGGACATCTTTCTTCTCGACCTTCGGTTGCCTGAATATGAT
>CAMLER010000037.1 GCA_946478915.1 uncultured Chryseolinea sp. | reverse complement strand
AGCTTCCAACAACATGACGATGGACCCAATCAAAAAGAAAAAATTATAGTAGCAAATTGAAAAGACGAGGTGTTCCGAATAATAAATATCTTTTTTGCGGTTCAGCAACCATAGCACCGCAGCAAAGACCGGTAAAAGAAGAAAAAAGATTACAGAAATATGGGAGATAAAATCCCTGCCAACTTGCAACGCAAATTCACTCGGGTCTCCCGAAGCCTTGTCCTTAAGATCAAAGATCTTGTATTGGAACTTGCGGCTTAGCCAGCCATCGCGATCGGCTGGGGGCAATGTTGCTTGCAGCGAATCGTAACGTGCGCGAGTTCCAAAAGCATCTTCCAGATAAAGGGAATCGCCGGAGACTACGTTCTTTCCATCTTGTGTGATCGTCAGGACCGCACCTGATTTGTCAGCACTAGGCAGCGTTGTAAACAGGAAAAAATATATCACGCTTATGAATGCGTACATTCTTACCGGATGAAAATATCGTTCCCTCCGGCCTGCGTTGTATTCCATTGGAAGAAAGCCCGGCTTGAGAAGAAGGTGTCTGCAGGTGATGAGGAACTTTGATTCATATCCCGAGAACGATGAAATAAAATTGTAACACAATTCAGACAACGTCTGACGCCGCGCCATATTCTTCTGGCCGCAATGTGCGCAAAACATATCCGTGAGGACCGAGCCGCAATTCAGGCAATGTTTTTCCTGGCGTGTATCGACGGCCTCAACCGCGTGGAGTTTGTTTTCGCCTACGGATGAATACCCGGAAGATTCCATCATCGCTAAATAAGAAAGATATCGCGTGCCTACCGGCCTATTTTTTCATAAGAGGTGCAAATGCCCTTTATTAAGGACGAACTAAACCCCTGGTGCTCCATCTCATTCAACCCGGCAATGGTGCACCCCTTAGGCGTGGTCACCTTGTCTATTTCTTCTTCAGGATGTCGATTGAGCTTTAACAACAGCTCAGCTGCACCTTTAACGGTTTGGGCGGCTATGAGATTCGCAGTTTTAGCGTCGAAGCCGATCTCAATTCCGCCCTGTGTCGCCGCGCGGATAAATCGGAGGGCATAAGCTATCCCGCAGGCACCCAGCACCGTCGCCGCATCCATTAACTTTTCATCGATTGCGATAGTTATCCCAAGTTGATTAAAAAGCTCAGTAACATAATTTACCTGCTCATTAAGTGCGCTTTGATGGCAAATACATGTTACGGATTCCTGGATGGCTATAGCTGTATTCGGCATTGCCCGGAATACAGGAGCGCCATGTGATACCATCGACGTAAGATCGTTTAGGCTAACACCGGTCACCACACTGATAACAATGTGTTTCGAACGATCAAAATTGTCTCGCAAGCCTTCCAGCACTTCCCTGACATTATATGGCTTCAAAGCGACGATTATGATATTACTGTTTTGTACAGCTGCCCGGTTGTCTTTTGTAACGTTTACACCCTTCGCTTTCAGGTCTGATAGCGCCTCGGCATTTCTTCGCGTTATCGTAAGATTTGCCGGGGCAATGAATTTACTCTTAAGCAGTCCTTCCGCAATAGCCGACCCTAAATTTCCGCCCCCTATAATGGCAATCTTTGAATTCTTCATGTTTTTGTCAATTGAACTAGATGATAATTAGATACGAACTACGAAGGTGTAAAATAGTATGTTAATCGCTAAAAGTTAAAAGTTAATAGTGGATGGGACCGGCCGAAGCACATATCCTTGCAAATCATGCTGCCTACAAAGATGACAACTCAAACCATCTCCAAGACGTCTTACCCCCTCTGCTTCGAGCGCCAACTTCAACACTTTAAAACATCAACACATCAACACATCAACACGTCACCACATCAACACCTGATCGCTCACTTTAAATCCACAATTGTTAGCTTTGCACCCCATTTATGGAACTCCAACTCAATACCAGCTACAGGCACATTTTAGGGATGGCGCTACCGATCTCGCTGGCATTGCTTGTACCGCAGATCAACTTCGTCACCAATAATATTTTTCTCAGTCAGCTGGGGGAAAAGGAATTGGCGAGCGCGGGAATTACCGGGGTGTATTACCTGATTTTTGCAGTGATTGGAAACGGCTTAAATAACGGCCTACAGGCGCTTATCTCCCGACGTGCCGGTCAGAACCTGACAAAAGAAATTGGCAAACTCTTTTACCATGGGGCATGGGTTGCGCTAGCTATTGCCGCTTTCGGAATTGGTATAACCTATCTATTTGCGCCGATGATTATGGGTGCCGTAATCCACGACCCCGAAATATCAGCGCAGGTAATCGATTTCCTTTTGATACGCATCTGGGGTCTGCCCTTGCTTTATTTATATGTTATGCGCAATGCATTTCTGGTTGGCACAAATCAGACCAGGTTCCTGGTATGGGGTGCGTTGTCTGAGGCGATCGTCAATATTGTACTCGACTATGCATTGATCTACGGTAAACTTGGCTTTCCAGAGCTTGGTTTCAATGGTGCTGCTTATGCTTCGATAGCGGCTGAAGCTACGGGTTTAGTTGTGATCTATTTTGTTATCCGCTCGATGGGGCTGCATAAGACTTTTGCTCTGTTCGAGAATGTTCAATTCGACAAATCCATGGTTAGGTTGATCCTTGTGCAGTCATCGCCACTAATATTACAGTACGCCATCAGCATCATCAGCTGGGAATATTTTTACATTCTCATCGAGCATCACGGGGCCAGGGATCTGGCCATCTCCAACACTATGCGAAATATCTTTGGGCTATCGGGAATTTTTTCGTGGGCATTTGCTTCAGCTACCAATAGCATGGTGAGCAATCTGATCGGTCAGGGAAAAAGTGATTTGGTTTTACTATTGATCAGAAAAGTTATTACAGTTAGCTTCTTAATATCTCTTTTCGTATTTGCTGCACTGAACATTTGGCCGGGCTGGTTCTTATCCTTTTATGGACAAGGCCCCGACTTTATAGCGCACGGCATACCCGTCATTCGGATTGTTTCTGTTGCTTTACTGATGATGTCCGTTGGCACGGTATGGCTAAACGCAGTTACCGGTACTGGAAACACCATTGTAAATCTTCGTATTGAGATGATCACCATTATTATTTACAGTGTCTATACATACCTCGTATTGGAATACTGGAAACTTCCGATTACGTGGGGATGGGGATCCGAATGGGTTTATTGGATATCCATGTTCTCTATGGCATACTTTTACATGAAGTCCGGTAAATGGCAAGGAAAAAAAATATAAGAGCTCTATTTTCTTTTATAGAAATACAGATAAACATCCTTCTTTTTCGGCATTTCACTTAGCGTGTAAAATCCAGAATCATCGGATGCCCAGGCAATGGCTTCCCCCTGAGGCTCTTTTTCATATGGTACGGACAGCGCAGGTCCTTTCATTTTTTCAATCACAGATTCGGACGCTGTGGCTTCCCAATAGAAAACTACATCATCATTCTTCAGCAAAACTTTAAGGCCATCACGCGAAAAATCCCCTCCAACAATTCGGGTCATCGGTAGGGAAAACATCTTCCGTGCTACATTCACCTGGCTTTCGTAAGGGAACGGCAGCTCATAAATGTGAACAGGATTTTCACGCTTTGTTACTACGTATAAATTTTTTGTTCGAGGGTCAAGCAGCAAAGTCTCCGTGTCTTTGATGGCTCCATCCAGTCGAAAGGTTATCTTATCAAACTGGGAGATGATTCTTTTTGAACCGCTATCATTTAAGGCAGGCTCTTCAAAACGATAAATGTATTTTTCCCTATGGACAGCATCATTATCACCGATCTCACCGACGTACACGTACGACTTATTTGGATCCGGTCCGGGTCCAACGGCAATATCTTCCCAATCCCTGTTCTCCACTCCGCTTAATTCACAGGTCATTTTTACATCAAGATTCTCATTTAATAAATATATTTCTGCTTTATTCCCTGCGTCGTTGTGAGCCCAAAGATGTTTTGGATTGACGACGCTCGACGCGATACCGGAAATTTCCTTGAGGTCATTGTTGTTGAGTTGAGCTATCTTTTCCCCGGGGACGAATGCATCAGAAACGGGTTGCTGTCTTTCTTTTGCAGAGCACGACACTAAAATGATGAAGAGGAAAATACTTAACTTTCTCATGCTGACAGAATTCAGGTATAAACCTTTCCTAACGAAACAAATGCCATCGCGGTTCTCATCTCTGGCAGTTATGTGATCAAATGAGTCTATGGAAAAGTAATGATAAAATAAAACAATTTTATTCAGGGCATTGCTTTCCAAGCCAGCGAGAAAGTAACGAAGATCATTAATCCTTCTATTTTTGCTGCAACTTGATATCAGAAGTTTTTAAAAAGGTGCCAAGGCAAAAACGCAAAACCTATGAATGAAGAATTGCCGCCGGAGGAACAGGAGGACGAGCTTTTTGAACATCACCGGATAGTGGTAGATCCGAAGCAAAGCCTGCTTCGCATTGACAAGTTCCTGATGGATCGATTGCCCAACGTAACGCGGACGAAGGTGCAGGCAGGGATCCATGAAGGATTTGTGAAAGTGAATGAACTGGATATCAAGCCCAATTATAAGGTGCACCCGGGCGATGTTATTACGGTCGTATTTCCGGAGCCTCCAAGGGAAACCGATGTCATCCCCGAAAATATCCCGCTAAATATTATTTACGAAGATCAGTATCTACTGGTAGTCAACAAACCTCCTGGCATGGTAGTCCATCCGGCGTATCAGAACTGGAGTGGGACACTGGTTAATGCTCTTGCATTTCATTTTCAAAAGATGCCGGAACTACCTGGCAATACCGGAAGGCCGGGATTGGTGCATCGAATTGATAAAGATACGTCTGGGTTGCTGGTAATTGCGAAGGATGAATTAACCCTTAACGGTCTGGCTAAGCAATTTTTTGATCACACCATTGAACGCACGTACAATGCACTTGTATGGGGCGTACCAGATCCAGCGGAGGGCACCATAAATGTTAACGTTGGGAGAAGTTTAAAAGACAGGAGGATCACCACAACATTTCCAAAGACGGAAATGGGACGACATGCCGTGACACATTACAAACTGTTAGCTGATTTTAGATATGTCTCACTCATAGAATGCAAATTGGAAACCGGGCGTACCCATCAGATTCGTGCTCATATGAAATCCCTCGGACATCCGTTGTTTAATGATGCGATGTATGGAGGCGATCAAATTCTGAAGGGGACTGTGTTTTCAAAATACCGTCAATTCGTAGACAACTGTTTCAAGATAATTCCGCGCCAGGCACTTCATGCAAAAACCCTCGGATTTATTCATCCCATTACAAAAAAGATGTTGCAATTTGATTCCGAGCTACCAGCGGATTTTAAAGAAGTCCTGGAGAAGTGGGAGAATTATGTGAAGTACAACTAGGGATGAATGCCAATCGCAGGCTTCTGCTCGGGCACGAATGGTCCTACTTTGTCCAGGAGGGAATAGGGGATAAGAAATGCGTTATTATTGATATTGAGCCAGGGTATAAGGCGGAGCGGCAAAAGTTTGCGTCTAATGTGGAGGTGTAACGTTCAACGCAAAGGTCGGAGTGAAAGGTCTGTCCGTCGGCTGACACCAGCTCCTTTTCTCTAGGACTGGACATCACAAAAAGAAGGGGTAAGCCATAAACGGATAACGAACAACTGATAACGATTTCGTCACCGGTGTGGAAAAATTTCCACCTAAAAGTATGGCTTTAAAGTTCGATCCTGTCCAAGTGCAAGGCGGATCTCCTTCAGTGCTTCTCGCTTAACCTTTTGATGTTGGGACTCATCCTGCCCGCTACCTTGTAGCGAGCGAATGTACTCCAGTACTTTTTCCGTTTGACGCTGATCCAGTCCATCGAGCGAAGCAACGATCTGATGTCTTTGATAAAACGAAGTCATTTTTCTAGTGGTTGTTATTATTACAAATAACGCAAATATGAGGCCGGTGTTTCAGGTGATATGACGCACTTAATATGAATACAACACTGCCGTAATATTTAATTATTAATGTTCCAAAGACAGCCCCGGCTATTCAAACAATTGAGGTCTGGACAGGATTGATAAAAGGAAGGACCTCCTTATATTTCACAATCTAAAACAAACGTATGCTTAATCGTATTCTTCAAACTTTTGCGTGGATGCCCGCAATAGTGACGCTTGTGTCATGCAGCACCCAGCCAGCCAACACCGACGAACATTCACCCGAGCGATCATTGGCTGACCTGAAAGTGCATTCCGGTTTGGAGGTCACGCTTTTCGCATCGGAGCCAATGTTTTCCAATCCTACCAATATTGCGATCGATGAGCGTGGACGCGTTTGGGTATGCGAAGCATTCAACTACCGAAACCAATACAATCCCAAAAATCCTGTTAAGGAAGAAGGTGATCGGATTGTCATCCTTGAAGACACTGACGGCGATGGTAAAGCAGATAAAAGCAAAGTCTTTTACCAGGGCAAGGACGTTAATTCAGCGCTAGGAATTTCTCTTGTTGGAGACAAGGTCATTGTATCCTGCAGTCCAAATGTCTTCGTATTTACCGATGCTGATCATGATGATGTACCCGATAAGAAAGAGATCTTATATCAGGGGATACAGGGAATACAACACGATCATGGAATGCATTCATTTGTCTTCGGACCTGATGGAAGGCTGTATTTCAATTTTGGCAATGAGGGGAAATCGCTGTTGAATGCTGCTGGAGATACAATCGTCGACGTGAATGGTCATAAGGTAGTAACCAATGGAAAACCATTCAGACAAGGTTTGGTATTGCGCGCAGATATCAATGGTGAAAATGTTGAAGTTCTCGGACATAATTTCCGAAACAACTACGAAGTCGCCCTGGATCCTTACGGGACGATGTGGCAGTCAGATAACGACGACGATGGCAACAAAGGGACTAGGATTAATTATGTGATGGAGTACGGCAATTATGGATATCAGGACGAGATGACGGGTGCAGGCTGGAGAGCGCGGCGAACAAATATGGAAAAGGAAGTTCCACTCCGACACTGGCACCTGAACGATCCCGGTGTAGTTCCTAATTTATTGCAAACCGGTGCTGGATCTCCTTCAGGGATGACGATTTATGAAGGCCGGTTGTTGCCTGAAGTTTTTCATGGTCAGATGATTCATGCAGAACCGGGGAACAATGTTGTGCGCTCTTATCCTGTCGAAAAGGATGGCGCTGGGTATAAAGCGTCAATTGTCAATATCCTTGAAGCGCAAAAAGACCAGTGGTTTCGCCCGATAGATGTCGCGGTGGCACCGGATGGGTCATTGTTTGTGGCTGACTGGTATGATCCAGGTGTGGGAGGCCACCAGGTTGGCGATGTGAATCGCGGAAGAATTTATCGCATCGCTCCGGCCGGATCGGATTATAAAATTCCCGATCTCGACCTGCGAACCGCTGATGGCGCAATAACAGCGTTAACAAATCCGAATGCCACGCGGCGGATGCAAGGATGGAATGCACTAGCGTCAATGGAACAAAAAGCTGAAGCTTCTCTTTCAAAGTTGTGGACATCTACAGATCCGCGTCAGCGTGCACAGGCACTATGGTTGCTGATAAAAATTCCAAACCGCGCAGATCATTACCTAGCCCAAGCGTTGGAAGATGAAGATGACAACATTAAGATAACAGCAATTCGTGCATCGAGATATTTGAAAAAAGATATTATTGATGTGGCATCGAAACTGATGAACGATCCTTCGCCTCAAGTGCGCAGAGAAATCGCAATTGCCATTCGTGGTCAGGCAGGCCAAAAAGTTGCGGACATCTGGACAACCCTGGCGAAAGCTTATGACGGAAAGGACCGATGGTATCTTGAAGCACTGGGCATAAGTGCTACTGGCAATTGGGATCTATATTTTGATACCTGGAAGAAGTCGGTTGGTGAAGATTGGAAGAGTCCTGCTAACACCGATCTGGTGTGGCGAAGTCGCAGCAAATCCGCTATGCCTCTCATGGCCACACTTATTGAATCTTCGGACGAGCGGTCCATGCTCCGCTATTTCAGAGCTTTTGATTTTCATAAAGATGTTTCAAAACAGCAGGTATTAACTGCGTTGCTTCAGCAAGACGAAGGTCCCAAAGTATTGTTGGCATTGAAACATATGGACCCTTCAAAATTAAAGATGACTTCCCTGGTCAGGAACGCACTGGAAAAGGTATTGAAGGAACAACAGGGAAAGATTGAGTTTGTAGAACTTGTAAGTTCTTTTAAACTACAGGAAAGGTCTCCCGACCTGTTGCGGCTGGCCATTCAATATCCCGACAGCACCGTTGGCAAAGAATCTGCAAAAACACTTTTAGACTGGAATAAGATTCAACTGATCAACGATGCTATAAACTCGCCAGAAAAAAATGAGAGCATATCCATGGTAAAAGCACTATGGCCGCACATGTATAACGCCAAGGCTATTGGCATAATGGAACAGATCATGATGGATAGCAGCAAGGATATCGAATTGAGAAAACTTGCAGTGAAGACATTTGGCGGTCCCTGGCAGGCAGAAGACCGCCTGCTACTGTTAGCAAAAGAAAATAAGATTCCGGCTGATCTTCACACCGCGGCCGGCGGAGTTTTTCAGACCGCATGGCGAGCACTATTACGAGAAGAAGCAGCAAAATATTTAAAATTGCCTGGTAGCAAGGAAGGAGCTCCGCTACCATCAATTGCCGTTCTGGCGGAGGCCAAGGGCGATCATATCAATGGAAAAGCAGTCTTTCAATCGCTTTGCAGCAATTGCCATCAGGTTGACGGTGAAGGCGTAAATTTTGGACCGGACTTAAGTGAAATCGGTGGAAAGCTGTCGAAAGAAGCTTTGTACACTTCAATACTCTTCCCCGATCAGGGTATAAGTTTTGGATATGAGGGCTACCGAATCCAATTGGAAGACGGGTCTGTTGCAATAGGTAAGATTCTTTCTGAAACCCCCGAGCAGATCGAAGTGCAGTATATGAACACACAACAAAGTGTATTGAAGGAAAAGGTTACAGGGAGGTACAAGTTGGAGAGTTCATTGATGCCATCGAACCTTCAATCATCGATGAGTGAAAAGGATCTGGTTGACCTGGTTTCGTATTTAGAAACATTGCGAAAAGATCAGGTGGCATCCAGGTGATGTCATAACCGGATGTGCGTGTCCGCATAACTAATGCCCTGCGCTACTCTTTAAAAAGGATGCATGACGCTGCGCTTCTAACTCTTTTTCTTCAAAAGGTTTTGAATTTTCTTTTTAGCCTCGTCTTCTAATTTCTTTTGAACATCCTCGGCTGGCTTGGTGGTCGTCGTATCAGACGTACCTGCAGCAGAATCTTTCTTCGTGCCCAAAATATCTTTAACAATTTTTTCCGCGTCAGTGCCTTCAACAGCTTTCTCAATTGCCTTGGCCCCTTCCTCTTTAGCAGTTGCAACCACTGCATCCTTTACTTGTTCTTTCTGCTCATCCATCAGCAACTTAGGGGTAGGATTGGTTACGCTGCCACCCAGGCCGATTGTTACAGGTATTGTACCATTCGGATCTGTTTTAGCGCCCGTCTTTGAAGCAATAAAACTATTGAGCTGAGTGCCTAGTTTTCCTGCAGGCACATCCATCTTTAAAGTATAGTCAATCGACTTATCCAATCCAGTACTTCCTGCAACCGTAGTTTTGTAATTGCCGATCTTTACGTCAAAGGGCTTTACGCTCATTCGTCCGTCTTTCAGCGAAGCCGACATCAACACATCCTTAAAAGTGACTTCGTCTGTGTTTTCCAGTTTTGTCAGTGACGTTATGCTCGAAAGAATTTTGGATTCTTTCAAGGCTGCCTGTGCGATCTTTATTAAACCACCGCCGTTTACCGTTGCCAGGTTGGGCGACATGTCTGGTAACAGCTCTCCGCTAAGTTTAAAATCCGTTGAGAAATTACCATTTACCAGACCGGCTATTGGCGCGTAAGTTTGAACTATCGTTGAGGTATTAGCCGCCTGCCGCATGGAGACATTTTCGATCTTCAAACCAAAGTCATATTTGGGATGAGCAAGATTTCTGGTGTCATATGCGCCATTAACCACGAAACTACCTCCCAGCATATTGAACCGGAGGCCATTGAGATTTGCAACCCCATCGCGGATTATTACGTCGCCTGCCGCATTCGTCATATTGAAATTCATGACCTTCACGGTTTTTACGGAAGATTTTAAAACGAAATCAATATTCTTTGGAACAGCGATAACTCCGTAAGACTCGCTGGTGTCAGCGGGTGTTGCTTCTTCGGTATCGCTCATGAACTCGTTCAGGTCAAGAAGGTTTGAGGAAAAGTTCACATTTCCTTTTATCACATTATTATCGCCGAAGACATAAGCCAAATAGTTCAATACCGAACCGTTCACACTGAAATCGCTTCTACCAATTTTTCCATCGAGCTTTTGAAGATCGATCTTTCTGGGATCGAAAGCCATCGATGCCTGAGCCAGGGTAACAGCATAAGGTAGATCCTTAGACGTGTACTTGAAATTTGTTAATGATGCAGTCCCACTGGTAGGAAGGCGGTCGTAACGTTCGGCCTGTACGTCAGAATACTTTCCCTTAGTCTGGATATTAGCTTTGACTTTTCCTGCAAGCGCCATTCCTTCTACGGGAAAAACCTTTGTGATCTTTTCCAGGTCGACCCCGCCATTGACCTTCAGATCCCAGGTATAGTCATCAAGATTTCGTAATAACAGGTCAGCCGCGATCTTCTCGCCGTCCATCACCATTGAAAGATCATTTACGTCGATGGTTGTTTCCTCCATCTTACCTGACGAATTTTTGATGTTCGAAGTGAAATGAAGATCCTGAATTGGCAGGGGAAACTCTTTTGACTTGACATATCCATTCGCCAGCGACATAGATGCATCGATTGCCGGGATCACTTTCTTTAAGCTGTCATAAACACCTTTGGCCGAAAGGTTGACTGCATAGTTACCCTTCATTTCCAATCCTTCCATCGGAAACATTTTGCTGAGTTCGGCAAGGTTCAACTTGGCCGCTACAGTTGCGTCAACGTTAGTCGGGTACATCTTCGTAATCAACGCGCGGGCGTCGACCGGATTTGCACCAAAATCAAGGTGAAGTCTTTTGAGATCGATCATGGTATTTTCAACCACGCCATCTTTGTTGTCGACAAGAAGATCAACATTAATATTCTCAATGGCAGTGGGCAGATCGGGATATTTGAACATTGCATCTTTAACCTGCAGGTTGACGTTGAAAGCAGGCATCTGTTTTTCACTGTATTTTCCTTTCACGGAGCCATTGAACGCCAGGTCGCCCTTCGTGTCTATCTTTCCGAAATCCTGTGTGTACATCCCAGGTACAATGGACAGCAGGCTTTTAAATGAATTTTCCGGGCTCTTAAACGAGAGATCCATATCGAAATCGGTCTCATTCATTTTTAACCAGCCATCAAAACTCATCGCAAAGTCATTTATCTTTAATGAATTCTCCTTGAATTCATATTTTGAGTACTCCTCGCTTATGGTAAGTGTTGCATCGATCTCAGCACGTTTGTTAGTGAGGTACTCCGACCCATCAAATGATGTTGTCACCGTATCTGCAACGGTATGGGTATACAAATCAAAAACATCTTGTGTAAAATCACCGCGGCCGTTATGATTCATCCCCTTTATTACCAGTAGATATGGCAAAGTTCTATCATCATAAGAAACATCCCCATCGACAATTTCCCAATGGTCAATACCAAATGAGAAGCCTTCGGATTCCGTTTCAACCGCTGTTGTATCTGCTGAGGGTATAGCAATGTCATAATTGGCTTTTCCGTCTTCGTTCACTTTAATATTGATAATAGGCCTGACCAGCGATATACCCTTTACCCTGAGTTGATCCCCAAACAGGATGTCCATGATGTTTACTTCAACTTCAAACTCCTCGGTGGCAAACAATACCTGCCCATCGAATGGTGCCCGGTTGATCACACCAAGATCCTGCAACTGCGCAGTCACATTTGGAAAGTTTCTGAAAAATGAAAGACTAAAATCTTCAAAAACCACGTCAGCATTTACTGATTTCGCCACTTCCTTCTCGACGGCCGCCTTGATATCGTCCTTGAAAACGATGGGAAGAATAATCGCGGCAATCAGTATTAAGGCGAACAATCCACCTATGATGATAAGCGTCCATTTGACCGGTTTTTTCATACGTCTTTTTTTCTAACGTTTAGAACTCCAAAGTTACTAAAGAGAACAAAAAATCGCCTAAATCGTTGGGCAGGCTAAATGCAAAAGCGGCGATTCAAAGATTTTATCGCGATATTCTCTATTCAACGGCTCAAAAAGCGGAATATCCAATCGATAATTTTTTTTGACCGACTTGTGTAGGGAGGATAAAGCACCTTCACAGAAGTCATTCCATTTCGTTGCTTCAGAATTGATTTTTGATTGGAAAACTCCAAAAACCCGTTATATCCGTGCGCTTTTCCAACGCCACTGTGATTAACGCCGCCAAATGGCAAATTGTATTGAAAAAAATGAATTCCGCAATCATTGATACAAGCACCACCCGAACTGGTTTCTGCTAATACCATTTTTTGTATACCCGAAGTTTGCGAAAAAACATACAGGGCAAGCGGCTTCGGGTAGGCATTTACAGTATCAATCGCATCGGACAGGCTGCGGAATGTAACTACTGGCAGAACCGGCCCGAAAATTTCTTCCCGCATAATTTCAGACGTAGGTGCGACATTAGAAAGTATCGTTGGATGAAAAAAGCGGGTAGCTGAATCGTTCGGTCCACCCATACGTACCACTGCTTTGTCACTCACAGCTTGCATAACCATATTTTCCAGCCGCTGAAAATGTTTATCATTCACAATCCTGCAGTAGTTAGGCGATTCCGGAAAAGACTCACTTCCATCCCCAAACAATTTTCTCGTACGCACAATCAATTGAGCAATAAAATCTTCAGCAATCGCCTCGTCGACTAATACATAATCCGGTGCAATGCAGGTTTGCCCGTTGTTGACGAATTTCGAAACGGCTATTCTTTCCGCAGCCTCCCCGAGGCGCGCATCGGCCGCAACGATAGCGGGCGACTTGCCTCCCAATTCCAGTGTGACTGATGTCAGATTTTCCGACGCGGCACGCATCACAATTTTCCCAACGGCCGGACTACCGGTGAAAAAAATATGATCAAACGGTAAGCGAAGAAGTCGTTGAGACATTTCCGAACCACCTTCGTAACAAGTCACGACAGAAGGATCGAACACCTCACGCACCATCTTTGAAATGATCGCAGATACAGATGGTGTCTGTTCCGATGGTTTAATAACGACCGCGTTACCGGCTGCCAACGCTGATACTAATGGGCCAGCACAAAGCAGAAAGGGAAAATTCCATGGCGCTATTATGAGACACAGGCCTCGTGGCTCGCATTGAATGTATGACCGCGTACCGGCCATGGTTAACGGAGTGCCTACTCGCCTGGGAGACATCCAATTGTCAATCTTTGCAAGCGTATGTCGGATCTCTGATAGCACTCCAAATAATTCGATGGCATCCACCTCTGTCGGAGGCTTCTGAAAGTCGGCGTACAACGCATTCTGAATATCTGTCCTGTTGGAAAGTATCCAATCCCGAAGTTTCTTTAGTCGGGCCTTGCGCATTCCGGACGACTCGGATTTAAGGATCTGTGATTTCTGCCTGAGCGTTAGAAATCTTTCGTGTAAAGCAGAATCCGGAGATATCAGCGGGTTTGACATTACTCCCAAGTTACGATATTCAGGTATTTTAGGACAAATCCCGTTCTCTGGCTCCCAACCTTGTCCAATGTTATGTGTTTTAACTAACTTTAGTAACACTATGGTAACATTGGCTTAACATGAAATATATTTCTCAGGCGGTCGCACTCATTCTGCTCTTCATTTGGGGTGCAGAGACCTATGCCCAGCCAATGGATCGCGAAACCCTGAATCGCTACATCAAGGATTTCAGCCAGATCGGTGCAGATGATGCTTTCGAATTTGATATTTCAATTTTTACCAATAAGCTGACGCAAAAAGAATTACCTCGGAAGACCGCTAGATTCTGTCGGGTTCTTTTCAATAGAACCCATCAGGAATTTTTCCGTCGCTACAGCCAGTTTGCATCATTCAGTGAAACGCTTAACAAAGGCAAATACAATTGTCTTACCGGTACAGCCCTTTATGCGCTTTTGCTTAATCATTTTGAGATCAACTATACCATCATCGAAACAAACTATCATATATTTCTATTGGCAGATACTAATGACGGACAGGTACTTTTCGAGGCAACGGACCCGATCAATGGGTTCGTGACAGACGCTAAGGAAATTGCCCGGCGAATTGATCATTACAAAAAGAATATCCCGCAGGGCGCACCACTGGATGGAAAACGTTACTACACGTATACTTCAGAGTTGTTTCAACCGGTCGGGTTAGGTGAATTGCGTGGCCTGCTGCATTACAATGTTTCAACAAATGCCTATAACAATCAAGACTTTCGGGTTGCCATCGATCATTTAGATCGCGCGCTGGATCTTTATAGCTCGCCACGCTTAGCAGAATTTTCCACGGTATTGCTGGGCGCCGTAATACAAAGCAACGTTGATGACGCCACCAAAGGCAGGTATATTCACCAAATAAAGGGTATTATAAAAAAACTTCCCGTAATGGCCAGCCGGTAACAGCGGCAATTAATTCTCAAGTATCCGCAGCTCAACCCTGCGATTAAGCCTGTGCCCTTCCGGAGTATTATCGCGCGACAGGGGCATTGTTCCGCCAAACGCTTTAGTCTTGATTCTGGTTTTCGGAATCCCTTGCGAAGTGATGTATTGCTTTACCGATTCAACGCGATCTTTTGAAAGTTTCAAATTTTCTTTTGGGTTGCCCTGATAATCGGTATGTCCTTCAAGCTGAATGACCATTGATTCATTCTCCTTCATCATATCGACCACAAGACTTAGCTCGGAATACGATTCCTCCGAAATTTTTGAACGACCGACCGGGAAGATCACATTGTCCAGGCGGATAACGTGACCTACATCATGCTTTTTGATTTCGCCCACAGACAGTTCAATATCTTTAACAACCTTCCGTTCTGAATTTGCCTCTGCCGGATCAAGCATGTACTTCGCAGGGAAATATCCCGGTGCCTCGACGGTT
>CAMLER010000036.1 GCA_946478915.1 uncultured Chryseolinea sp. | reverse complement strand
TGACTTGCGCTCGCCATTGAGTTCGATCCTGGGATTGATCAATCTCGCTAACCTTACGAAAGACCCGGAAGAGCTGAATCAGATTATTAAAATGATCCAGGGTCGCGTAATGGCACAGGATAATTTTATAAGAGAAATCATAGACTATTCCCGAAACGCCAGAACAGAGACCGTTGCCGAATCTATTGATCTTAAAAAGCTCGTCGATGAAGTAATTGAAAATTTAAAGTTTGATGGACTGGCGGACAAGATTGAATTTCGACAGCAGATACCCCAGGATTTTGTACTTGTATCGGATAAGATCCGACTAACTGTAATACTCAGCAACCTTATAGGCAACGCGATAAAATATCATGACCTCAACAAAGAAAAACCGTTTATTGAAATCGGATATGAGCCGGAAGAGTGCTGCCTTTACATAGAAGACAATGGAACCGGTGTAAAAACTGAACACCAGCAAAAGATCTTTAACATGTTTTACCGCGGATCCGATCGCGTTACGGGCAGTGGACTAGGTTTATTCATAACTAAAGAAGCGGTGGCAAAATTAGGAGGTAGTATCGGACTTAGATCGGTCTACGGCGAGGGAAGTACGTTCAAAGTTATTTTCCCGCGCAATGTTAAACCTTCGCTCAATTGATTCAATAGCAAGATCTTTGTTACACGAATGTCACCTTCGTTTGTAACTAACAGAAATTCCCTTATCCACTCCAGCCAACGAAGTATCAAAACTTTTCTGGTTGCGCACATACTCCATAAACTCCCGAATACCACCAAAATTATTGTTCACATTATGGGCAGTGAAGCAACCTCCCACCGACAGCTTCGGTTCAACATCTTTAAAATATTGAGTGTACCAACCCTTGTCAGCGTCGGAGAAAACAAAATCGAACGGACCTTGTAACGACTTGACTAGTTCATGCGCGTCTGCTAAGCGCGAATCCACAAATTCAGACAGACCAACAGCTTTTAAATTCTCCAGCGCTTCCTTGCGTCTGTCTTCATCAATTTCAATGGTAATTAGTTTTCCTCCTGTCTTGCTCAGTGCCCAGGCAATCCAAATAGTTGAGTGGCCTGTCGAAGTTCCAATTTCTAGCGCGGATTTGTATTTATTTTTTACAATGAGATCGTGTAGAACTTGTCCGTCTTCATAAGGTACATTCAGGTCTCGCCATTTTGATTTATTTTCTTTTAAAAATGTCTGGACTTTTTTATCCAAATCCGATTGCTTGGCAACCTGTCCGAAGACTACCGTCGATATTAGCAAGAGGATTATTGTTGTTCCAAAGGTGCGATGCATGGTCAATAATTTAATGACCCTAAGTTAGCACCGTGGGAATTGGATCGCCAATAATTTTATTGTATAGGAATTAACAACTGATCAGATTGTGCGAGCATCTAGTGAGCAATGATAAGCCTCAACTAAACGTCGCACGATCCGATCAGCCAGATATTTCTTAGGGATTAATTCCAATATTACCAATGAATGTACTTTGACATTCGTTGGTGAGGTATACCCCGTATGCACAATCTGATGCCAGAATGCTCAGTGGAACCGAGAACCGAATTTCATTTGTCCATTCAGAGGCATTGATGCCCATTCCCTGAGTGGCGCCGCCACATGGTGCGATCGGCGAAAAGCGAACTTCTGAATAATTCATGTTCTGGCCCTTAATCACCCATTCAGGATTACCGCCAGCTAATTTGCTCAGCGGCGAGGGACAGAGGTCGCATGATGAAGACTGCGGCGGTAAGTATTGGACATATAGCATTCGGGATGCAGACTTATTTGTGCCTTCAATCGAAAAAGTAAACTTCATCTCACGCGCTCCCCAGCCGTCAGGCTCTTCCGAACAATTGATCTCTGCAAAGTCTTCAACCGGCAGATAAAACGACCATCCACTCTCCAAGCCAATAGTCCGGTATTTGATGGGTATGTTCATATCGTCGATTGAAAGCCTCAGCTTGTCCCAATATTTGGATCCATTTTTTGGAGTGTATAAAAGGCCACCACCAATCATCACCGAATCAGCAATCCTTGTTACACTAGGAACATCAAACCAACCATAATGGTAAAGGAATCCGCTGATATAGGGGAGCGGGCCAAATTCCAAACCTGTTGATTTAGCCACACTGCTACCAACAGCAACTTCTATATCTGCTTTGCGGGGGCCGCAATAGGGCTCATCCATAATGTTAAGCTTGACGGGAACCTTAATTTTTAGTTGGGTCGGACTCGCAGTGATGATTTCAATATCTCCCTGAGCAGAAGTATAGTTCAATTGACATTTCAAAACGGGTGGAACATCGGGATCCACGTTGGTAAACTTTACAATATTCTGTTCCTTCACTGCACTAAATCCGGTCCCTGTTATCGTAATTTCATCGCCCCAAAACAGTTCAGAGGGACCCACCGACGTTATTGTAATTTCTGACCCTGGAGGTGGGGGTGGAGGTGGAGGATTCGGACCGGGGTCTGTACTGGAATCATCAGAACAAGAAACAATAAACATCCCTGCGAACAGTGCTACCACGATAACTTTTCTAATGCGCTTCATACCTCAAATTTTTGTTTGAAGGTATGGGCTGTGATAAAATAGCGGCTATCTAAATTGTAACAGGATGTGACGGAATCATAACATCTTGCTTTTCTCCTTTGATGCCTCGCTGAATTCAGTGGGGGTTGTTCCTGTAAAATCTTTGAACGCCTTCGAAAAGTGAGATAAGTTGTTAAATCCCACTTTGAAACAAACTTCACTAACCTGCATGCCGTTCACCAAAAGCAGTTGCTTTGCACGTTCAAGCCTAAATCTGCGTAAAAATTCTCCAGGCGATTGATCTGTCAGGGCCTTTAGCTTTCGGTGCAACTGCATTCGGCTCATGTTACCATAGTCAGACATTCCTTCCACGCTGAAATCGGGGTCAGAATACTTTTTTTCGAGAAGTGCTAATAGTCCGGTAAGAAAAGTAGCGTCGCGGGAAGGCAGCAATATTTGCGACGGTTGGAGGATTAATTCCCTGCTGAAAATTTCTCGAAGCTTTCGTCGCTGCTCGATAAGGTTGCTAATTCGTATAATCAGTTCGGTCGCATTGAACGGTTTGATAAGATAATCATCTGCGCCGGTCTCGAGTCCCTCCAGCTTGCTAGATTGGTCCGCTCGCGCAGTCAGCATTAAAACAGGAATATGAGATGTTGCCTGTGTTATCTTTATTTGTTCGCAGCAGGCGATTCCATCCATAACAGGCATCATCCAATCTGTAATGATTAAGTCAGGCACAATGGATTTTGCGCACTCCAATGCTTCTTTGCCGTTGGTCGTACAAACAACCCGATACGTTTCACGCAACAAGCTCATCATAAAAGATCGCATATCTTCGTTGTCTTCCGCCACGAGAATAAGCGGCTTACTTTCATCATCGAGGTTATTCACTACCGTTGATTGTGACAATGGTGTTTCTGCGAAGACGCGTTTTTCCAAGCGTCCGTGTTGAATAGGCAACTCCGGGTATGCATCTCGCCTGATAGGAATCACTAAAGTAAAGACACTGCCAATGCCCTCTCTACTCGTTACCGAAAGTTTCCCGCGATGGAGTTCGGCCAACTCTTTCGTCAACGCGAGGCCTATCCCACTGCCTTCTGATGATCGTGTGTTTGAATCATCTATCTGGTAAAAGCGATTAAAGATCAGCGGCAGTTCTTTCTCAGAAATGCCTATCCCTGTATCGGTGACTTCAATACTAATTTTCCCGTCCTCCTCCGTTGCCTTCAAGGAGACTACACCTCCTTCCGGTGTAAATTTGAAAGCGTTAGATAAAAGGTTATTCAACATTTTTTCTAGCTTATCGCGATCATATACTCCGTTCAGGGGACCTTGGAAAATCTCCTGTGTGTACGTTAGATTTTTTCGTTGGGCCATTGACGAAAATGTACTGCTTATCAATCTAATAACTGCTGAAATTTCACCTTCCTCGAGTTGTAGTTCCATGCTACCGGCTTCCAATTTTGACAGGTCAAGCACCTGGTTAATCAAATTTTGAAGCCTGTCAGCATTGCGATACATCATTTCAAAATTTTCTTTCTCAGGTCCATCCGCTGTTTGTGTCAATACTTTCTCCAAGGGGCCAATAATGAGGCTTAAGGGCGTTCTGAACTCATGTGAAACGTTGGTAAAGAATCGCGACTTCATCTCGTCAAGTTCTTTAAGTTTAATATTTGCTCGTGCTTTGAGTTTATACCGGTTGTAAATTATGCCTGCCAATGCTATCGTGAGCGCGAGGAAAATCAACAAGTAGGTTTGCTCCCTGTTTTTGGATCGAATTTGCGCTGCCTTCAAGCCGTTTTCTGCATTTAGTATCCGAATTGCATCGTCTTTTTTTTCACTTTGGTATCGCGCCTCAATTTCCTGGGCTGCCTTTTTATTTTGCATATGGGTAACGCTGTCGCGGATGGCCATGTACGTAGCCAGGTGTTCTTTTGATAATTTATAACTACCTTCCGTTTCGTATATCTCGCTTAATAGGGCATGAGCATCCATGGTTACAACAAGAATTTGCTTTCTTTCCGAAAGTGTTATTGCTGTATCCAGATACGCCTTCGCTCTATTTAACTGCTTGAGTTGCATCAAAGTCTGTGCACCGGATAGGTAACAATAGCTCATAGACAACGTATCGGGTATTGTTTTCGCAATCGCGATGGCTTCCTGATATCGTCTTATCGCGCCTGTAAACTCGCCTTTGTCGTAATAGATGTTGGCAATACTTAGAAGCGTTTCACAAAGGTCCCGCTTGGATCCCAATTGGTCATACATCTCTATTGCGCTTTTGTAGGCATTGAGCGCTTCGTCAGGCTTCCCTTTCTTCCTGTAAATTCGTCCGAGTAATCGATTACTATAGGCTATTGAGCTTTTTGCATTTGCCAGCTGAGCCTTTTCAAGACTTTGCAGTGCATAGTCTAGTGCCTTTTCTGTATCTCCTAACAGGTTATGTATATTTCCAATGTTTGAAAGGGACTGAGTTAATCCGGCCAGATCCTGTTCCTGTTCAAAAAGTCTTAATGCCTTGATGTAGTAGTCAAGCGCAGCCTCATAAGCATTCTGTTCCCGTTTGATGTTGCCCATCATATTAAGACATAAGGCTTCAAGGGTGGGGTCCGGGTACTTGGCAAAGTGCTCTAGCCCAAGGGTGATGTATGTTGTTGCAGAATCGAGATTTGACATTCGGAGGAATGTGATACCTGACTCCAGGTAGATTTCGCCAAGCCAGGCTGATGTTTGGGGAGAAATCCGGATGGCTTCTTCCAGAAAAGCAGCGCTTTTTTGAAAATAACTTAGCCTTCTGTGATAGGAGCCGAGTTTGATAAGGGTTTTTGCGATATACTCAGTATTCTGAAGTTGTCTAGCAGTGGCTAATGCAGAGTCAGCGAACAAAAGAGCTTGATTCGGATTGTCGTTGATACTTTGTTCGGCCAGTTGGAGGTAAATATTTATGGCGGTTGTATCAGTTGAAGCCTGCCCAAGTTGAGTGATGATCCTGTCGTTGAGGAGCGTCGTTGAAATCTGACGGGCACACACAACATTTAAGGAACAGCATAAAAAGATTATCAGGCTGCGCGTCATATCGGATAGCGGTAGGGGAGTCACGCATATTAAATATACCCGTATACCAAAAAACTTCCAATGCTATCGCTGTATTATTCCTTCGAAAGGGCAATCTGGTGAGTGATAGCACGAATATCACGCGCCAGAGCGTGTATAATACTAAGAGGATTCGCTCTTTGGAGTTTCATTTCTGTTGGTGAGACTCTTTCAGGTGCCTCCTGGAGACTTAGATTCTTAACACTTTCGTCTAATGCATCAAGAATCATTTGTTTCTCGTTGCGCCAGGATTCTTCAGGCGCCTTGCTTACCACGGCGGAAAGCGCTGCAATGCGGCTCGTAAGCGCGTGACTTGCTATCACGAATTGGTGAACATGTGAAGAAGTTTTTCCCTGGCCGGGCTCTACCAGCATCTGTTGAAAATTGTCAGAAAGATTGGTAAGCGATACAACGGCGTCTGAACGCGCTTTGGCATACTCGCTCTCACCACCGGATTCTCCGGTTAGTTGCTCCCATGCCGCCAAAAAATATGCCCGGTTTGTTTCGATGGCTTCTTCCATCGCACCCTTGATGTTTTCATGCTCCCACACAGGAAAAATAAAACGCGCGGCAAGGGCGGCAACAACGGATCCAATAAAAGTGTCGATGAGCCTTTCGCCGATTAAATGTTCGTACTCCACCGGGTGAAGGAAATGGAAAGTTATTACGATGTAAACTGTTAAGAAGATTACAAAACCCAGGTAGTTCACCCGGAGGAGACTATACGCCATCAGCATGCATATAACAAGAAGCACCAGCAACACCGTTGTGTCTGAAATAAGAAAGAGAACAAGGCTGGCTGCCAGTACACCGGCTAACGTCCCCAATACACGTTGAATGTTGCGACGACGGGTTACATTATAGACTGGTTTTACAATGGTGATTATCGTTAGCAATACCCAGTACGTATGACTGACGGACAGCAAGGTTGACACTGCATAGCCCGCCAGCATTGCGGCAGTGAGACGGACGGCATATCGGAAGTTGTTGGACCGAAAGGTGAGATTTTCAAGCAGCAGCGACACGTGAATCCGCTTCGACGTTTGAGGAACGGATGACCGTTCTTCAATTTCCTGATCCTGCAACGTGGGATTTATATCAATCTGCAGCTGAGTATACAGGATAAGGTTTGATAAGCGATCTGCAATGCTTCGCAGATTCTCAACGGTTTGCTCTAAGGCCCGCAGACTCTCGTTCACTGCGGTGCCGGAAGAATTCGATTGTTGTTCGCGAATAGCGTTGGAGAGTTCATCCAATTTCGCTGAAAAATCGGGAATCCGGCGAACAGCTCTTCCACCTTGAACGGAGAGACCGATGTATTCAAGCTCGGCTGCGATTTGAGTGATAAGGGAATAGAATTTATCGAGCAGATCGGTATGACGCGTGTGCTGATGAAGTAATTTGTAATCCTGGTAGGTGTGCATGGTCTCCTCAAACAAGAGAATTGACTCAAGGAATACCATCATTATGCTTCGGCTTTTAGGGCTGGCATCTCCCACAAACTGTCGTGTCTTGAAAATCAGTTCACGAAGCTGGTTCTGGTTCTTCAGTACTGCTATCTGCTCTTGCATTACGAGGTTAAAAGAAGCATCGATATCGCCACTCCGTTTGTAAAAAGCTCCTCTGGCTCTTATATAGTCAGCTATCTGACGCAGGTTCTCGCCCAGGGCCTGTTCAACAAGGCGATATGGCTGAAGTCTGAACAGTAGCATACTAAAACTCGCGTACCAAATTCCTCCGCCGCCGGTCAGCATTGCATTAAAAACATAGTCGTTGGTTTCTCTGAACGGAGACATGTTTAAGAGCATTACGACCAACGCTAGTGCCCCCACAGCGCCTGCCCTTGTTCCGTAAACGCCAAATAGTGAAAAGAAGAAGGAGAATGCGAGCACTTGTATGAGCAGAAATGCTTCGAACTGATACAGGAAGCCTGAGATCAATACGGTAAGGGTGTTGAGAACAACACCTGCCAGCATTCCATTTCTACGATGATGTATTGGCCCAGGTGTATCGGTCAGGCTTACAAACAAGGCACCCCACAGGAAAGGTATTCCATCAGAAAGCCATCCTTTGTTTACCATGATCAACATGGGAATCATCACCCCCGCGGTAATACGAACACCTGAATTCCAATACTGACTTGTTGTGAAGCTTTGTATTTCCGTGAGATAGTCCTGTCCAAATCGCATGCGGCGCTAAAATAGACAACGCTTTTTGATTAGGGGTGCCGTGACAAATATTTTCAATGAAACTAAATGCGAGCGAGGATGATAATTTAATCCCAATCGAAGGATACAATTCCTACAACGTTTGTTACAAAAACGCTAACAAACGTCGCGGGTGCCTCCCCACATTTGTGTTGCCCTAATACTTACCCATATGAAAAAGATTTACTTGTCAATTGCATTCATTGGTGTGGCCTGGACCATTGCGTTCGGCCAGGAGACCACAAACTATGGTACTGGAAGTGGAACATTGGGATCAAGGAACAGTTTTTTTGGATTTAACTCTGGGAAGTTTTCACAGAGTCAGACTTACAGCAATTCATTTTTTGGTCACTCGTCTGGTATGAATAATACTGAGGGAGACAATAACAGTGCATTTGGATACGAATCAATGCTGTCAAATTCGACTGGGTATGGCAATACCGCGATAGGGTTTAGATCACTTTATTCAAATACGACTGGATATGCCAATACCTCTATAGGTCAAAGGTCTATGTATTCAAATGTCAACGGACTCGGAAATGTTGCAGTCGGTCACTACGCACTTTCTGAAAATACTTCTGGCTATGTCAATACGGCAATCGGAAACGCTGCATTAGGCAGTAACACCATTGCTAGCTGGAACACTGCTGTGGGCAACGGCGCGCTCTGGAAAAATAGCGTGGGTGATCATAATTGCGCCCTTGGCTCAAATGCCTTATATCTCAACACGACCGGGGCTCGAAACACGGCCAGCGGCAGCCGTGCTTTGTTCGAAAATGTGACGGGCCATAACAATACTGCAACAGGGTACCAGGCATTATATTTAAATGAATCGGGAAGTTTTAATAGTAGCTATGGAGCCGAGGCTTTGAATTCCAACACTACAGGTCATAGAAATGTCGCGAGTGGCTTTAGGGCGCTTTATACCAATTCAACTGGCTATTATAATACTGCGTCTGGAAGTGAAGCCATGTATTCAAACAATGATGGAAAATTTAATGTTGCGCAGGGATATTACGCCATGTATGCGAATACATCCGGCAATCATAACACAGGTAGTGGGTTCCGTGCTTTGTCTAACAACGTGTCAGGTGGAAGCAACACTGCGCAGGGTTCGTTTGCACTCTATAATATCACGACAGGCAACAACAACAGCGCGCTTGGCGTCAATGCCGGTCCATCAACCGGCGACCTCTCTAATACGACCGCCATAGGTTATCAAGCCATTCCAACCGCCTCCAACCAGGTACGTATTGGGAATACGTCGGTTTCCAGTATAGGTGGTCAGGTGTCCTGGTCCACATTTTCAGATGGCCGTTTTAAGAAAGACATCAAAGAGAATGTTGCTGGTCTGGAGTTTATCAATCAGCTTAGGCCGGTGAGTTATGTCATCGAAAAAAGTGAAGTCAATAAATTCTTGCAGGTTCGGGATACGACACATCAGGGGTTGAGCAAGCTGACGATGAATCGCCAAACGGGATTTCTTGCACAGGAAGTTGAGGCACTTGTCAACAAAGGCGCGTATGATTTTAACGGTGTCGATGCACCTCAAAACGAAAGTGATCATTATAGCATTCGTTATGCAGAGTTCGTTGTACCGTTGGTTAAGGCGGTGCAGGAATTGGCAGGTATTGTCAGGCAGCAAGAGCAACGATTATTGGAGCAGGAAGAAAAATTAGGACGATTAGCCAAGCAGCCAACATTTCTTACAGGTACAGCAGCGCTCGCCCCCTTGTTATTTCAGAATAATCCGAATCCTTTTCATAGTGACACTAAAATAGAAATGAGCGTGCCTGACAACGTTAAGGCTGCAAATTTGATTGTTTACAATCTTGAAGGAAAGCAAATAAAATCATTTGATATCAATAACAGGGGTGAGGTATCGCTGATTATCATGGCTAACGAACTGCCCGCTGGTATGTACCTGTACACTCTGATAGCAGACGGTCTTGTGGTTGACACCAAGCGAATGATCCTCAGTGACTAGCAATGGAGGTCGCGGTAAACGTGCTTAAATGCTAGATGTCTAAGCATAGTTCTTTCGGCATGGATGTTAAGTTTTCTCTAATGCGGCTCCCAATCGTCAATGCTTGAAGGCGAAGCCCATTGATCTTTAATAGCCAGCCTTGATTTGTTTGAGGCAACAGATGAATTTCTATAAGTGTTGGTTATTGGGTTGAGAAAAAAAATAATGATCCGGACCCGATATCAGCTAACGTTAGTCTTTGCGTTGAATAATCTGCCCTCTGACTGCAGTTCCCTTAATATCATTGACGCCATAGCTTGTGGATGTTCAGTGGAGAAAAGGCCGTGGTCAAATTTAAATACGTGTGAGGAATATACGTCGTGCGAGACGCTTACCGTATTTGAAGCCCAAACACTTTTACATCGAATGAGGTGAAACTGCGCATCTCTGATGTCATAAACGACAGGTATCTCATCAGACAGGCCGGAACAATTTAAGAAAACCGGAAAATCGAATAATACTATACCCTCCAACTCGGGAATAAGGTTGGCGTCAAAAAATTCGTATTTAAGCAGCCGGCTTTCTACTCCCGCATCGGCGAGTACAGATTGCAACCCGCGCAATTTTTCCTGCATGACATGCAGCGGACTGTTCATTAACCTGAACTGCTCTAATGGTCTCCATTTCAGAGATGGAAAATCCAGGTATTGAAGAACTGCTTTTCCAATCTCGAGCTTGTAATCAAACAATGGATAACCCGGAACAAAATAACCCGGGTAAAAAAACTGTAGACCTAGTTTCTTGCAATACGCTATTTTTAAATAAATCAGATACTTGCCAAGACTGTATTTTTTATATGCAGGATCATAAAAACTGCTGATACCGGCCGCGCTTGTTTCGCCAACGTCAAAGTAGCCGACCGCAATCAAATTGCCCTGATCATAGAGGCATATTTCAGAGGTGTTATAAATATTGTAATTCAATTTTCCGAAAAGCAAAGTATTCAAAGATGATGAGGCCTCAAATGAAATATGCTGCTTGTAAGAGGAAAATAATCGTTCCTTTTCCGGTGTGATGGATGCCTGCTTAACTTCCACCTTAAACCGCGAATTTTTCTTAGATAATTTTTGCTCAGTTCTGTCCGAAGTGTATTCCTGCAGGCGTATACGCAACCAGATTGAGCTGTAAAAGTTATTCTTGAAGTTTAAAAAATTGGTTGTAAAAATAGTTTGTCCCATCCTAAACCAACCTCGAGCGAGGTACTGGTCCAGTTCACTGGCATGCAACACGCGGGGACAATGTACTTCAGCAAACATAACCATCAAAGGTACTAACTTATCCATCAGACTTAAAATCAATCTTTGACCTTGCGGCATGTATTGAGCAGGCATTATTAAACGGATCAAGGTGTGAAAGCAAAAAGATTATTTTACGGATGGCTTTTCCGGATTCCGCTTACGGCTTGGATAAAGAATCACCTTCGGTTACGACTCTAGCATGTCAGTCTAAGCACCGAACGAATCACTACGCCGGGGAGGCATTACCGGATATTTTTCATGCAGGTGACTGCGCATCCGCCACGCCTATAAAAAAGCGTTTTGTCGTATGAGTTTAAAGTCTTAGTTTTTATGCTTCTAACCTACCGATCATGATTAATAAGTTCTCCATTCGCTATTCTCTTTTGTTGGTGGCTATCCTTTTAATTGTCTTTATACACCCGCGCGCAACGGCTCAAAATTCCAGAGCCCGGCTAAAGGCTTTGATTATTGATGGTCAAAACAACCATGGGATCTGGCCCAAGACAACCGCGATGATGAAAGACTACCTGGAACAAACAGGCTTGTTTACGGTAGATGTTGAACGGACAGCCGTGGCATGGGTAGGTCCGCACAATGATGCTGACCCTACGCTGGGAAAGGAAAAAAGACTAGCGCTCCTCGATCAATATCCGGCGGGAAATAGGAAAGTGACTTCTGTTGAAAAGCCTGTTACGGATCCTGATTTCAAGCCCGACTTTGCCAAGTACGATGTTGTGATTTCAAATTTTGGATGGCAGGCAGCGCCGTGGCCTGATGAAACGCAGACGGCTTTCGAGAAATATGTAAGAGACGGCGGAGGATTTGTGTTAGTACACGCTGCCGATAATTCATTCGGCGATTGGGCAGAATTCAACAAAATAATAGGTATGGGTGCTTGGGGCGATCGGAATGAAAAAGATGGACCCTATGTATATTACGATGACGCCGGAAAATTGGTGAGGGACACGTCGAAAGGGCCAGCAGGCTCGCATGGAAAACAATATGAATTTCTGATCACCACTCGAGACCAATCTCATCCCATTACGAAGGGGATGCCAACGCAATGGCTACACGCACAGGACGAGTTGTACGATCGCTTACGCGGTCCGGCAGAAAACATGAAAATAATTGCCACTGCTTACTCTGACGAGGAAAAGAATGCCTCGCCTTTTTCACCCCTTAGAGGAACGGCACGACATGAGCCAATGATGCTAACCGTTAACTACGGCAAGGGGCGTGTATTTCAAACTCCGCTTGGGCACTCTGATTACTCTATGGAGTGCACCGGATTTATTATCACGCTCCAACGCGCAGCCGAATGGGCGGCTACCGGTAAAGTCACCGTTAAAATACCCGCTGATTTTCCTACAGCTGATAAAGTAAGCCAGAGAAAGTGGAGCAAATAATTTCGTTCCAACAGACCTCAGATTTAAACCTTAAACTTAATACTCGCTAGGCCAGATTTTGGTCAACCCATCTTTTATCCCGAAAAGCGGATCCGATTTAGGAATGGGTAGACTGGCAATATTTTCGTCCGCGCGTGGTCGTTCCCCCGGTTCACCCTTGAGCACATCCCAATCGCGACCCTCCGGATATGCGCCGACGACGGCGAAGTCACTGCTAGCGTCAAGTTTTTTATGGCCAACCCCAGCTGGAATAATAATAACATCGCCAGCTTTTACCCGCAGTCTTTCACCCGATTCCCCGCCTAGCTGTAACGATGCCGATCCTGCGTAAATGCCAAGCACTTCATGTGAGGTGCTGTGATAGTGATGATACGAATAAATACCATTATCCCAGGAGTTTGTCCAGTTATTCGCTGCAAAGATCTTCATAACGGTCGCTGCATCTTGTTGGCCAGTTAACGCATCTCTATACAGGAGGAGTGGCAATTTATTGTTTGGGATCTCTCCATCATCCTTGAAATAATATTTTTCGGGTTTAGTCATAGCGGTGGATTTTGACTCTCAATTTACATTGTATTAAAGTTTGCCGCCTCTTGTGTAATAATACGGTCACGCATGTTGATTTTTTCATCACTACTGGGGTTGTCCTTATTACCCAAACGTGCTGTTAGCGCGTAACTCGCACAAATTTGACCATTTCAACGAAGATTTCACTTTGGTATGGTAGTTTCTAAACCTCTTATGAATTGATGTTTAACTAAAAAACAATATTGATATGAAAAAATTGATTCTAACTGCCTTCGCCGCCGCACTGTTTTGCGTCGGCTCGATGGCTCAGGACAGCACCTCGATAAATAATAATCTTCGCGAGGGTGCGCAGGAGACAGAAGAGGCTGCTGAAGAAGCAGGTAACGAACTTAGGCAAGATGTCAACGAAGTTCAGCAAGATGCCGAACAACAAATTGATGAAACCAACCAGGATGCTCAGGATGCCGGCAACGAACTAAGGGAAGGTGCAGAGCGCACTGGCGATCAAATAGAGCAGGGTGCAGATAATGCTGGCGAAAAGATAGAACAAGGTGTTGAGAATGCTGGTGAAAAGGCAGAAGACACTGGTGATCAGATCGAACAAGGCGCGGAAAACACTGGCGACCAAATTGAGCAAGGTGCAGAGAGAACTGGTGATCAGATCGAACAGGGAGCTGAAAGAACGGGAGAGCAAATGGAACAAGGAGCAGAGAGAGCTGGCGACCAGATTCAACAAGGTGCAGAACGTGTAGGTGATGAGGCCGAACAAGGTGCCGAGAGAGTTGAAGAGAAAATGGAAGATGGTACCCCTAAGGACGATGGAAGTCCGTCATCAGATAATAGTAATTTAAACTCAAGCGACGTTAACGCATCAGTTCAGCCCGCAGAAATTGAAGTCTTGGAAGACAAGGAAGGACCTAATAACCAAGTTATTTATAAATATCAAGGTGGTTTATACTATGTCGATCGTGAACAGGAGCAACTTGTGAAAATTGAAGAGTCACAAATTAAAGACGCCGAACACGATGCCATCATCAAGAATTCAATGGAGGAAAACGAAAAGGATAATAATAAATAAGTTTAATATTTAGTTGGTACTCTTAAGAAAGCCTGGGACGCGAATAGTCCCGGGCTTTTTTATTCGTCAGACCTTACAACATTGTCTGCGTGGTTAAGAATATTTTCTGCAATTTCTTTTCAATCACTGCATCATCCTGCACATAAACGTAATAGGCATTGCTGTTTTCGTCCAAGGAAACAACGCGGTCTACTTCCTGGTCATTGAAAAGAATGCCGGCGCGATCGTCGCATGCATACCCCGGTTTGAATTCACCAGATTTAATATAAGAATGATAGAGTGGGCGACGTGTAATTTCTGAATCGTAATGCGGACAATGGCTTCCTTTAAGAAACCCAAGGCATTCAACCTTAGATACCTTTTGAGGGCGTGAATCGGTGGTGCCGTGCTCAAACCAACACAATGAACCGGCGCTACCTCCTGAAAGTATTATCCCTTTTTCCCATGCGGTCTTCAGAATTTGATCAATCCCCTGTGCCTTCCAAATTGCGATCATGTTCAGTGTGTTACCGCCGGTGACAAGAATTGCATCCATGCTGAGCAGCACTTCTTCGAAAGTCTGATGCTGTTCGTAACTGGAAATAAACATGCGTTGTACGAATGGTTTGATATCAAGTTCAGCACAGCGTTCATACCACCGGTTAATGATATAAGGGTTGTCGCCAACAGCCGTTGGCAATAGACACATTCGCGGATTACCCTTACCTGTCAAAGACTTTACATAAGGAAGAAACTCAGATATCACCCCGGCACCCGAAATAAAGATTCTTTTAAGCGGTGGTGACAAATTATTGAAACGTAAAAAATTGTGTAGTTGAATTTAGGCCAACATTATTACTATCGTTGAACTTGCAATGTCATGAATGGCGCGATGCTCCCGATTGTGGTGTACTGTTAAGAAAGAGAGCCATCCAAACAAAGCCTTCGTCCACACGCGTATATAGACTTGCCACAGACGAGCTGGTTGAAATGGGCGATTATAGTCGCGCACCCGTATACGCATCAGGCGTTGTCCCAACGTTCCACCATATGTTGAAAAAATAGGTTCGTAGAAAGTCCAGGCAACTGCCAATCCAATTAGTATTGTAG
>CAMLER010000035.1 GCA_946478915.1 uncultured Chryseolinea sp. | reverse complement strand
CTCAGCGAATTATTCCCACCACATACCACCATATCAATCTTTCCACTTCGGGAGCAAAAGATGCCAACAATGCTTCCTTTGCTGTTCAGGGTAACTGGACAGTATCTGGAACAGCAACTTTTACCGAAGGAACGGGAACAGTTACTCTAGATGGTTCTGTCGCACAAGTCATAACCAACCCATCAGGAGAGACCTTTAGAAATCTTGTGATCGATAACTCCTTTGGAGCATCGCCACAGATAACGATTAACGGAGATATTACTGTCTCCAATATCCTCACCATGAATGACGGGAACGTAAACCTAAATGGGTATAGCTTTTCGCTGACAAGCACTGCGAGCGGGGCTTTAGTACATGGACTCGCAGCGGCCGACGGCTGGATGTACGGGGGGAATTTTACTCGCGCCCGACCAGCATCAGCTGCATTTATGTCGACCGCAGGCGCTGCCGAAGATGATCGTGCGCTTTTTCCTTTGGGGAGTGCAGGGGATTGGAGGCCATTTTTTGTGGGACAAACTTCCAACGGAAACACCGGTGGAACCATGACTGTGTCACATACGAACTCAACATCAACAAGTGACGTGTCTATCCCTGACACGAATCCGAATTCAACAATTGCAAAAAGACATAATTCGTATTGGACTGTTTCAACTAGTGGGATTGGTTCCGGTGCCACGTTTTATCTTAGGGCCGGCGGTACTAACTTTGGTGTTATTGCCAACGTGTCCCACCTCCGCATGGCCACTTCAAGCGGAGTAGTTGGAACAAATATTGCGGGTGCTGGTACGACAGCAAACCCAAGGGTAAGGCGTTCCGTGGCATTTGCCGATCTGGCAAATAATTTTCATTTAGCTTCAACCAACGCCGGAAGTTCACCCCTCCCCATCGAACTCCTCTCCTTCTCCGCTCAACTTAAAAACAACTTTGTTGAGCTGAAATGGTCCACTGCATCTGAAACCAATAACGACTTTTTCACAATCGAACGCTCCACCAACGTTGAACACTTCGAACCAATTCTCACACACGACGGAGCGGGAACCACGAAAGAATTGAATGAATACAATATCATCGACCCTTCGCCGCTATACGGTCGGTCTTACTACCGCCTCAAGCAAACAGATTTCGATGGCCAATATACCTACTCCGCTGTCCGGGTTATCGATTATGATGGGCCGGAACACGCCACGCTTTCGGCCTTCCCCAACCCATCATCGGGTAAGGATCTTTCAATTCGCATCGAAGGGTTACGCGATGCCACGCATGTCCCGGTCACCATCATGAACATGCAGGGCCAAAAAGTGTATGAAAAGACCATTGAAGTAAAAACACCGGGCGTCATTACTGAGGAAATTTTCCAGGAAAAAGTTCTCCCTTCAGGTTTGTATATCATCAAAGCGGGTAACACTTTGTACCTGGAGCAGAAAATTGTCATTGAATAATTTTACCGATTATTCCTATACTTGTAGGCCAATCTCAGGATTGGCTTTTTTTTTAAGAATCACAGCCAGTGCGGTCAAAGGCGATCTCCCGACTACTTTTTACAGTGGGTGTAATAACCTGGCTAGCCCTGCTTTTTACTGATATTTCAATCCACCTTGAGTTTGCCCATAAAACCAACCCGGACCTGCCGGTTTGGCTGCCTAACATCCTACTCAATCTCTTCATTCTTTCCCTTTTCTATTACTACAAGATAAAAATTGAAAGGGATGAAGTACTGAACTTTGTCGACCTTTTATGGCGGGTATTCGCAACCGGCCTTATTGCTACAGTGGTCTCGTTGGGCCTTCGGTTGATCGAGTACCTGCTGGGCGACACCGCGCTTACGCACCACATCGTGTTCATCGACCTCATCTACATGATCAATCTGGGTCTGATGATCGGGTTCCTGATGATGGCATTTGCTGCCTGGAAGCGGCTTATCCTTTATCAAAAATCAAAATGGCTGCTGCGACTGTGGGCTTTCTTCGAGATCGGCCTTCTGATCTCCCTGGTATATAACAGTTTTAAAGTTCCGCTGGTAGAATGGCTGTATGGAACAATGCTCGGCGTGTTTGTTATCACTGGTCTGGTGTTGTCGGGCAACATGAAGTGGGTAGCCTTTCTCAACTTCCGTCAAAAATGGACCAGCCTTCTCTTGTTATTACTAACCGTATTTTACCTGCTGTACATTTTTTACACCAACAGCTCTCTTTCAGAGGAAATCAATAACTCCTCCGAATACTTTACAGATTACCGTTACCACATTTTTATATTTTCACTTATCGTATTTGTTACAGTTTACAGTATTTTTTCGTTCCTGGTTATCCTCTTCAATCTGCCAACCACTTCCGTATTTGAACAAAAACTGGAAGAGGTGGTGAACTTTCAGCGTATCAGCCAGTCAATACAAACTGAACAAAGCGAGGAAAGCGTTTATAATATCCTTCTTGAAACATCTGTAAGCTCCGTGTTTGCCGATGCTGCCTGGCTCGAAATCAATAGCAACGAACACGAGCACAAGCTTTTTACTTATAAGATCACCGATAAGGAATCGTATGACATCATCAATCACCTTAAGACACATAACGTAAAGGGTATACTTGATCAGGGAAGCGAAAAAACGAAAAACCTCTCCAAGCACCTTGCTTCTCTCAAAGGATCGCGTTTCCGGTCCATACTTGCTTTTCCCATTTATGTGAAAGGTCAAAACATCGGAACGCTGGCTTTGCTTAAAGAACTGCCGGAAAGCTTCAACAAAGAGATGACCAAGATTGTCTCAACATTTTCAAACCAGGCCGGGATCTCTATTGAAAACTTCCGTCTTATGGAGGAGGCCCTGCAAAACGAACGTTACAAGGAAGAATTAAAGATCGCCAAAATGGTGCAAAAGAGTTTGCTGCCTACCATTTTGGAACAGGATAATGATTTTGAAATAGCTGCTTTTTCTGAATCTGCCGATGAAGTTGGCGGTGACTACTATGACACTCTCCGTATTGATAAGCATTTGATCTCCATTATCATTGCCGACGTATCGGGGAAGGGTACCACTGCGGCATTTCACATGTCACAGATGAAAGGGATATTTCACAGTCTGGCACAACGCGACATTGAACCGAAGGAGTTCATGATTCACGCCAACCAGGCTCTTTTGTATTGCCTGGAGCGCGGATCATTTATTTCCGCGACCTACTTTATCATCGACACGCAAAAGAAGTCAGTGAAATATGCGCGAGCCGGTCATTGTCCGATTTTATATTACTGCGCACAAACAAAATCCTCCCAGTATTTCAAAGACAGAGGTGTTGCACTGGGAATGGTCCGAAACAAAACGTATTGCAATTTTATTGAATCAAATGTTTTCAATTATAGTCCAGGTGATATTATGGTATTGTACACCGATGGAATCACAGAAGCAAAGGATGGTAAGGGTGACGAGTTCGGATACGAACGCCTTTCCCAACTGGTAAACAATGCGAGTGACCTTTCGCCGCTACAGATTCAAAATCACTTGATAAATAAGCTTTATGAGTTTTCAGGAACCAGCAATATAGATGATGACTATACGACGATGATTGTGAAGTTTAAATGAAAAAAGTTCCATTTCAGAGGGGAAAGTGCAAATATTTTGGAGTTAACATAAAAAATTAAAACACGTTTAAAACCTATGATCCACATCAAACGACTACAGGAAGATGGAGCGGACATTATTGCCTTAATCGGAGAAATCGACGCCAGCTCTTCAATCGAGCTTGACCTGTCCATTGCAAAAAGTGTGGGAGAAGGATATAAGAAGATACTGGTAGACTGTGGTGCGCTGGAATATATTTCGTCCGCAGGCCTTGGAGTGTTCATGTCCTATATCGAAGAATTTAAAGATCGAAATATCAAAATGGTTCTCTTTGGAATGAGTGATAAAGTTGCCAACACTTTTAATATTCTCGGCCTGAATGAACTTTTGCAGATAGGAAAAGATAAGAGCGAAGCAAAGCAATTGATCAATGAAGTATAGTTATAAATATAAGGTTGGTTGTAGTATTGAAAACCTTAAAGGTGTTCGTGACTTTATTCGGGGCTCGCTGAAAAACCATGATATTCCGGATCTGCAAATAAGCGAGATTGTACTTGCCCTGGACGAAATGTGCTCAAACCTTATGATCCATGCCCATCACTGTAAGAATGAAGATTTGTTTGAACTTGTCATACACGTCGATAATAACAGTCCGCTTGTGTTTGAAATAATTGACGACGGAACTGTTTTTGACATCAATGAATTTAGCACACCTGCCATTGACAATATTATTCATGAAAAGCGAAAGGGCGGTTTAGGCATCCGTCTGGTCAAATCAATAATGGATAAAGTAGAATATCAAAGGACGAACGAACACACGATATGCCGGCTGGAGAAAACTGTTCGTTTTAAGTGATCAACACAATATTTTTTACCATGCTCAATCGCGCAGTAATAACTTTACTATGCAGTTTATTTTTTCCGATCGACTCTCTTTCACAAACGCATAGTACAACCAACAAAAAATCACAGGTACTTTTCAAGGTCAACAAAAGACCGGTAACGGTAGATGAGTTCATCTATCTCTACGAAAAAAATCATCCTGACCGCGAGAAAGATTTTACCGAACAGAAGATAAACGAATACCTGGACCTGTTCGTCAATTTCAAACTCAAAGTTGAAGAGGCGAGAGCCCGGAAGTTAGATACCACAAAAGTATTTCTTAACGAGTACAACGGATACCGAGACGAACTTCGTAAACCGTATTTTCCAGACGCAAATATGGTAGATAGTCTCGTGAGATTAACCTATGACCGCCTTCAGGAAGAAATAAACGCTTCACACATTTTAATTTCGGTTAAGCCGGATGCATCTCCGGCAGATACCGCGAAGGCCTACGCACAGATATTGGATCTGCGAAAGCGCATTGTTGACGGCGAAGATTTTTCGAAAATCGCAGCGCAATACTCGAATGACCCTTCGGCAAAAGCAAATGCAGGTAATCTTGGGTTTTTCACTGCGTTGCAGATGGTGTATCCTTTCGAAACAGCTGCGTATATGACATCCGTTGGAGATGTTAGCTATCCCGTTAGAACGAAATATGGTTATCACATTATAAAAGTTTCCGGACGGAGGGCGGCCAGAGGAGAGGTTCAGGTATCGCATATTATGCTTCGAACCGGACGTGACAAAAACAATGACAAAATCAAGGACGCTATTTTTAATATCCACGACCAGCTAAGAGGTGGTGTCGAATGGAATGAGTTATGCAGCCAGTATTCCGAAGACGTGAACACGAAAGATGACGGAGGCAAGCTTCAACCTTTTGGCACCGGTGGAATGTCGGCGGTGCCGGAGTTCGAAAAAATGGCTTTTGCACTCGAACAACCGGGCGAATTTTCAGACCCTTTTCAAACGCAATACGGATGGCATATCATGCGATTGGAGCGTAAAATCCCCCTGCCTTCTTTTGAAGAACAAAAAGTGTCGCTTAGAAACAAGGTGACACGTGACGAGCGAACGGAGTTGTCAAAAAAGGATTTGCAGAAGAAACTTCGAACAGACAATCAATTCCTGGAAAACCAGGAGGCGAAAAATTTTTTGTTGTCGATCGCGGATTCAAGTTTGCTCACAGGGAAATGGAATCCGACCGTATCTTCAGAAAACGGGAATAAGGCTATTTTCACGCTTCATGGAACTCCACGGACAGTAGCTGAGGTGGTTTCTTTTGTAAAAAAGAATCAACGTGCTACCAAGCTTTCTGCTCATAATTATCTGGATCAATTGTACCATGATTTTGTCGATCGGGAAATAGCTGAATTAGTCGAAGAACGTATCATGAAAGAAAATCCGTCGTACAAATTCTTGTTGCAGGAATATTATGAAGGAATTCTTCTGTTCGACATCATGGAGAAAGAGGTTTGGAGCAAAGCATCACAGGATTCAGCGGGTCAACGCAAATACTTCCAGGATCACAAAGCCGATTTCAAGTCAGACGAACGCGCTCATGCAACGCTGTATTCTTCAAATACTCCCTCTTTTAGAGAGCCACTCCAGAAATTAATTATTGGCGGCGACGAGGCAGAGATTGAAACCTTTATCACCCAAAATAAGGTAAGGGCGGAAACAGGATATTATGAAAAGGATAAAAAAGTGGTTTTGGGCGAAGTCCCATGGGCAAAAGGTGTGCATTCGGCGGAAAACAACGGAATATATTACCTTGCGTGGCTGAAAGACATACTTCCGGCGGGCCCAATGACGTTTGAGGAGGCAAAACCCGCGGTAATTTCAGATTATCAGGGATTTTTGGAAAGAAATTGGATTTCGCAGTTAAAGAAGAAATACCGCGTTAAGGTTAATGGTAAAGGAAAACAGTACATATTCCAGCATTTATTGGTCAAGAAGTAGTTCTTTTGTCTTTGTGGTAAACATAATTGCTGCATCGTTGCTATCCGGCTGCGATCTAATCAAAATAAAAGGGAACAATTCCGATAGTGATGAAGGACGGCAACCTGTTGCAAGAGCAAATAATTCCTACCTCTACAGAGATGAGCTCATAGGCATTGTTGCCCCGGGAACACCGTCAACTGACAGCGCAAATATTGTAGAAGCCTATATTAACAGTTGGATCAGAAAACAATTGCTAATCCAGGAAGCTTCGCGGAAAATTGATATCAATGAAGCGGAAGTCGAACGCAAAGTTCTGGACTACCGTTATAGCATAATAGCCTATGAATACCAGAATCAGTTCGTAAATAAGAATCTGGATACATCTGTTTCAAACTCAGAAATTGAGCAGTATTACAAGGAGAATGTCGATAATTTTATCTTAAAGCAGAATATCGTCCAGGCCACCTTCGTAAAGGTGCCACAAAATGCTCCCCGAACCAATAAGATAAAGGAACTGATATATGCGAACAACGAACAGGAGCGACAGGACCTAAAATCTTATTGCCTGAGCTTCGCCGCCGCTTATCACATTTCAGATTCTACATGGATGGTTTTTGATGACCTTGTTAAGAACTCGCCATTGGCCGAAATTCCGAATAAGATTCAGTTTCTTAAAACTAATCCTTATTATGAAACCTCTGATAATAACTTTCTGTACTTCCTAAGGGTTGAGCGTTACAGAATATCAGATAATGTCTCACCTTTGGAGTTTGTAAAGGACGACATACGAAATATCATTCTGAACCGGCGCAAAGTAAATTTGGCCAAGAAACTGGAAGACGATGTTTTCAAAGCAGCAAAAGATGACGACGATTTTGAAATTTTCAAATAATATCAGCAGGATAATCAGAATTCGATTCTGCCTCCTGATTTTATTTAGCCTGTTTTTGACCGGTGTGTCGGCACAGGAAACCGACGGCTTTGTGGTCGATAAAATCATCGCAAAGGTTGACAATTATATATTGATCCAGTCGGAACTTGAAAGAGCATACCAGGACTATCTTACAAATGGGGGGTCTCCTTCACCCGAAATTCGCTGCCAGTACCTGGCCATGTTAGTGCGGAACAAGCTGATGCTGGCCAAGGCCGAAATAGATTCCGTTGTTGTCCTGGATGCTGAAGTCGATTTAAACACACAGAACCGGATGGATATGATTCTTGCGCAGTCCGGAAGTACGCCTGATCAGTTGGAGCAACTCTATGGCAAAACATTAGAACAGTTGAGGATGGAATTGCGCGAACAGATCAGAGAGCAAATGATCGTAAGCAAGATGGAAGACGAGATGACCTCGGGCATAACCGTCACACCCGCGGAAGTTAAACGCTTCTTCAACAAAATTCCCAAGGATAGTCTTCCGTATTTTTCTGCAGGCGTGCAGGTCGCACAGATTGTGAAGATCGCAGAAGTAAGCAGCGAGCAAAAAAATAAAACGAGAGCAGAGTTGATCGATGTAAGAAATCAGTTGCTGGCGGGGGCCGACTTTGCAACCGTGGCAAAGAAGTATTCAGATGATCCGTCAGTTCTATCAAACGGTGGGGATATGGGCTGGTCTGCGCGTGGACGAATGGTACCGGAGTATGAGGCAATGGCCTTCAGGCTGAAGCCGAAAGAAATCTCTATGCCGTTTGAATCACCCTTTGGCATGCACATCATGCAATTAATGGAACGCCGGGGGAATGAATATCACTCACGGCATGTACTTATCTCGCCAAAACCATCTGAGGAGGATATAAAAAAGGCCACGCGCTATCTTGACAGTCTTCGAACCCTGATCGTTGCTGATAGTATGAAATTTGAAAAGGCAGCGAAGGAATATTCTGACGACGTAGCCACGAAGGGTAACGGTGGATACTTCAGCGATCAGGAAGGCGGAATGAGTCTTACTGTCGATGAATTGGACCCGATAATATTTTTTAAACTTGATTCGATGGAGATCGGAAAGATTTCAGAACCCATCACGTACCGCACGGATGATGGAAAAGATGCTGTTCGAATTCTTTACTACAAAGCAAGAACTCCACCACATCAGGCTTCTTTGGAGAAAGACTGGACAAAAATACAGACTGCAACGTTGAACGAAAAGAAAGACAAAATCCTGCAAAAATGGTTTGAGAAAGCCAGGGCGGATGTGTTTATAAATATTGATCCCGAGTACGATAATTGTGGAATATTGAACGATCGACAATGACCAAATTTGCTTCTGACGTTGATGCGGCGCACGCGCTGGCTGCTGGATATGACAAACTAAAAAAAGAGATTTCCCATATTGTCATCGGACAAGAGGAAGTGATCAAGCAAGTGCTTACCAGTATTTTTTGCCAGGGGCACTCGCTGTTGGTGGGGGTACCAGGTTTAGCAAAAACGCTCCTCGTTCAGACTATTGCAACATCTTTAGACCTGCAGTTCAAAAGAATTCAGTTCACTCCTGACTTAATGCCATCCGATATTATTGGGGCAGAAACGATGGATAAGGAAAGGAATTTCAAGTTTGTTATGGGTCCAATCTTTGCAAACATTATCCTGGCTGATGAAATTAACCGGACGCCTCCAAAGACACAGGCGGCTTTACTGGAATCGATGCAGGAGTATGCCGTGACAATTGCCGGGCAACGATATGAATTACCCCGCCCTTTCTTCGTGCTTGCCACGCAAAATCCAATTGAACAGGAGGGAACATATCCCTTGCCCGAGGCACAGCTCGACCGTTTTATGTTTAACATTCAACTCACCTACCCATCGTTTAAGGATGAAGTTGAAGTAGTAAAGAACACAACCTCCGATGAGTCCCGGTCGACAAGCAAAATTTTAACAGGAGAAGAGATTTCTTTTTATCAGCATCTTGTGCGTAGGGTTCCCGTTGCAGACAATGTTATTGAATATGCCGTAGGGCTGGCCAACAAAACTAGGCCTGGAATCACAGGTGGCTCAAGCATTGCAAGTGAATACCTGGAGTGGGGAGCTGGTCCAAGAGCTTCTCAGTACATGGTGATGGGTGCTAAATGTAATGCGCTGCTTAACGGCAAGTACTCACCGGATATCGAAGATGTGCAGGCAATCGCGAAGCCAGTGCTACGCCATCGTATTGTTAGGAATTTCAAGGCGGAAGCAGAAGGAATATCGGTGGATAATTTGATCGAACGACTGATCGCTTCTTAGACGAACGAGCTATCGGAAACGGGTTTGAATAGGCTATGTGAGTGCGATTAACCTTAAACTTCAAACCTAACAACCTTAAACCTCCAACCCTTTCGCTTTCATCTTCCTGAACTCCCTGATCCGTCGTCCCATGGCGATGCCGAATCCCACCATCAAAACTAAAGTACCGATCCACAATACATTGATGTAAGGCTTTTCCATTGCCTTGATCACAACCCAATCCTTTTGTCTTGTGCTAATCCCCAAGGTAAACTCATTGGTTTCCGGGTGGATATTCATCAGTGTGATTCGAACTCCAAGATCTGATATTTCATCCGGAATTCTGCCTACCATCTTGTCGCGAATAAGAAATATTGGCTCCGCTACATATTCCCTTTTCTCGCCGCGTAGTCTTACCGTTGCCTTGACGGCTACATCCTGGTCGCGGAGTTCCACGCCATATACATTGTGAATACGTTCGACCGACTCAAGTGTTCCTACATAGTCATTGGCAAAAAAGTCCTGCGTTTGCTGAACCTTCATTTCTTCAACGTCGCTCCACTCATGTTCTTCAGACGGATCCATAACGGATGAAACGTGTGTGTACAAATCGGCGGAGACAGAACGATATATATCAGGTGAAACGAGCAGGCCTCCCATCTCAGGATTTATTTGTGCGCGAGGAAATAACGTATACTTCTTCTCCCCTTTGCGAAGCTGGATTTCATAGTAGGTATTTTCACCGTGTACTTCGATGGTATCGTTGGCCTGATAGTTTTTTGATCCAACTTTGATTTGGCGTTTCGCGACAACTTTGTGTTCATCCTCTGTGGGCACGATATCACCTTTTTGAATAAAGCCTGCATGATAACGCGGCTCGAGCCTTTCTCCCAGGTATTCAATTTCGAATCCCCACATCGTCCGGGGTTCGTGAATAAATAGCATCAGATTATCGCGGTTAAACTCCTCGCTAAAAGTTTTCGAAATCTGCAGTCCGGTATTATTCAGAGAAACAACTTTGGAATAGCCAGCCGAAAACATAATTCCGATCAACATCATTCCGACACCGATGTGTGCGACGGCCCCACCAGACAACGATGGACTTGACTTGAGCAATCCCACCAGTATTTTCCCATTTGCAAAAATGGTAAAGAAGCCTGCCAGCATCAGGATGGCGTAAGGCAGGTTGAAAACACGAAGGAGATTGACCACCAGCAACGAAACCAACAGTGCCGCAATCGCCGGGATAAACAATTGGTTCATAAGCACCTTGCGATCTATTTTTTTCCACCAGAAAAACTGTCCGACTGCCGATAGGATTCCAACGGCTATTGCGAACCATATCTGAAACTTCGAATAGAAGGCAACGGCATCGGTAGGCGGTGCCAGTTTTCTGTCGACTCCAAACCATCCAAGAATGGAATTAACAACAGGTATGGATGTCCCTGCCAATACCTGAAATCCCATCAGGCAAAGCGTTGTAGCGCCGATGAAAATCCAGAATTCCCGGGAATAGGTTGATGCTTCTTTTTCAGTGGTTGGAATTTTTTTCCATTGCACGGCAGCAATCACAATCGCTCCAAGCATGAAAAAAAGAAGATAAAGTAGTAGTTGACCTGATAATCCGAGATCGGTAAAAGAATGCACCGACGAATCACCCAGAATACCGCTCCGGGTTAGGAAGGTTGAATAGAGAATAGCAATGAAAACGGCGATTACAAGAATAATCGACGCCTTCAGCGCAGTCTCACTGTTTTTGTAGGTTATCATCGTGTGCAACGAGGCCACCATAATTAGCCACGGAACATATACTGCATTTTCAACCGGGTCCCAATTCCAGTATCCTCCAAAGTTTAGTGTTTCGTAGGCCCAGTATCCACCCATCAGAATACCAAGTCCAAGGACACCGCATCCCACGAGCGTCCAGGGAAGTGCTGGCCTGATCCAATCGCTAAATTTTTTTAACCACAATCCGGCAATGCAATAACAGAATGGAACCAGGGTTAGCGCAAACCCGAGAAACAAGGTGGGGGGGTGGATCACCATCCAGTAGTTTTGAAGCAACGGATTCAGTCCCTGACCATCTTTAGGGATAAACTCAGGTTGTGCTTTGAAAATAGGCGCATCGGGCATAGCGTCTCTCAACAAAATGAAAGGCGAACTTCCGATTTTAAAATCGAGACCGGGTATTACCACTCCCAGGATCATTGACGCAAGAAAGGCCTGCACGGCACAAAAAATGGTCATCACGGGAGCTTCCCAAAACTTGTTTGTTGCAATAAGAATAACGCCTAACACGGCATGCCAGAACATCCAAAGCAAAAAGCTTCCCTCCTGCCCGTTCCAAAATGTAGATATCAGATAATAAGTGGGAAGTTTTCGATCAGAATAGTTGTAAGCGTAGTGGTATTCGAAGTAGTGATTGGAAATAATGATGAATAAAGTGACACATATTCCGAGCACCGATGTTGCGTGTACCCAGAACGCCATTTTACCATTCCAGATCCAGCCTTCGCGTTGGGTAAGATCATCGGAAAGCGTGGCTCTTAGATACGAAAAAGCGGCCAGCAGTGCTGTGATGAGAGACGTTATAACAAAAAGGTGACCCAGATCACCAACGAGATAGTGCATACGCGCCGGTTAATTGAAATTTCTCCCCGTACAAAACATCGGGGACTAGCTTGCTATTTGAAAAAAGCTGTGCGATCAAGATCTACACCGTTATTTTCTCCTCCTGGTATTTGGAAGGGCACTTTAGGATAATCCTGGAGGCGTTAAATGTATCGCCATTATAACTTCCAATAACGACCACCTTCTCCGAACGGGTGAAGTCCGGGGGCATCGGTTGATTATAATTTACTTGTTGTTCTTTTCCTGCGTCATCAACCATAATAAATGAAAACGAAACACGATCCTCACCTTCCTTAATTCCAATTATTTGCCCATCCTTATCCTTTTTCAGTTGCCCCACCACATGGATCTCTTTATTATTTCCCGATGTAGACATCGCCCAGGCTTCGCCGAAGCCCACGTAAGTACTGGCATCATCGGCCGTTGAAACGATTATGCCAATTGCTATTGCGATCACGACCAGCAAAAATATATGTGATTTTTTCATAGCGCTTCTAAAAAACTATACGGCAAACTTAGGTACAAAAAGGCTAATAAATGCCTCAAATTTTTTGAAAAACAGAAGATTGATTTAATTGGTTTGTTTTTTCCTTTCGGAAACCATTTTCTCCAGTTTTTTGACCTTTTTATCCATTAAAAAAAGGTAAGTGATGAGTCCGGCCAGCACAATAAGGATCATAATAACGACAACATATATTTTTCCTTCCGACCTCAGGGCGTCTGCCATTGGCACATCTTGCTGAGCAAGCGAAGGGATGAAGCTCAGGAGCAGTGCTGCTGAGCATAAGAATTTAATTTTATTCATTTTCGATATCCAAGATTTGTTCTTCCAGTTCCCGAACCTTGATTCTCATCTGGGTCAGCCAGATGCCGATGAGGAACCAACCGACGACGGCCGGATAAAATACCAAGCGCATCCTGCTATCCAGGTCGTAGGCGTTAAATCCGGGGTTTCCGCCGCTCCCCGGGTGCATTGAACTGGTAAGTCGGGGTATGATGAAAATCAGCGGTATCATAGCGGCAAAGGCAAAAACATTATAAACGGCACTTAAGCGCGCCTTTTGTTCCTCATTTTGGATGGATCCGCGCAGGATGAAATACGCCAGGTACACCAACAGCGCCACAGCAGCACCGTTTTGTTTCGGATCACCATGCCACGGAGTGCCCCACGTGTAATTTGCCCAAAGCATACCGGTTATCATGCCCAGGATGCCGAAAGTGAGTCCGACATTTGCATACTCCACCGCCCGAAAATCGAGTTCCCGCGATGGATTTCTAAGGTACCATATCGAGTAGAATACTGATACGAGGAAAAGCAGCACCATACCAAACCACATCGGCACATGGAAGTATAAAGCCCGGATGGTTTCGTTGAGTATGTTCAGCCTCGGAACGTCAAAGAGCAGACCCCCGATATGAACGTACACAATTAAAAGTATTGCTGTAATCTTAAGCCAGTTCTTCATACGTGCGCCTTTCCAACGCTGCTTAACTGCGCCAAATATAGGGGAATAGAAGGTAAGCGAGCGCCATCATGATACAATTTATGGCAAGCAGGTTCAGAAGTTCGTCCCGGCTTTCAATTGCAGCCAAACCGTCGAGTGCATTTTTAGTGACCTTTATTGACATCAAAAGCAACGCGATAATTACAGGGAAGCTGAGCACTGCCATCAAAATATTACTATTATTTGCTTTCGACGCTATCGCGGAGATGAGGCTCAGGGACGCGGAAAAACCCATCGAACTCAGCAACAAGGTCAGGAAGAAAACACCAGAATCCTGAACCGGATCGTCGATGAACAAAGCAAAGAGAAAATATCCGACGATAGCGAGCGCCAGGCTTAGCACGATGTTGTAAATTATTTTAGCAAGGATGATCGCCTGCGGACTCGCGATCGAATAATAATAAATCAGTAGTCCCTTCTTTTCACCAATGAAGCTTTTTGCAATACCGTTAACGTTAGCAAACAGGATGGTGAGCCAAAACAGTGCCGACCACGTTGCTTCGTTGATGCTGCCCTGTCGCAGGCTAAAGGTTAGATAGCAAATAAAAATAATGCTGACAAGGTAAAGACTGATACCGGATATGACGGCTTTTCGACGGAGTTCGAGGACGAATTCTTTTTTTATAAGGTGGAAGATCATGCGCGTTGTTTTGCAGCATCGGCCATCCTGAGAATCCTTCTAACTGACTTAAAAGCGATGAGTATGCTAACAAACACCAATCCTACAAAAGAACCAGAGATCAAAGAAAGGGAAAGTTTTGGACGCACAGGGCGTTCGTACTTTGTGAAACCTTCAATGACCTGAACGCTATTTACCAGTTCCAGATTGTTTTGCAAATTTATTCTTTCCTTAGTCAAATCAAGGATCTTAGAATTAACAGTTGTTGGATCAAACATGACATTCCCCTGCGTGCGTTGAAAGAATTCTCCGCTAATTATTTTTTCTTTCAACACCTCCATGTCCTTTATCTCTTCATCAACCTCATCGATCATTTTACTGAGGTATTTTTTATTTTGGTCCACGCGAATTTTCACAAATTCATTATTTGCAAGATGATGCACGAGGCCTTTTTGAAGATCGGGTAAGATACTTTGGTTCAAAACTTCTGCGCTGACGATAAACCTTTCTGGCTCTTTCGTTTCATCCAACTGGGAAATAACTTCAGTATCAAGATGCACAATGTCTTTGGCAGCAGCTTCCGAAATATTAAGTGACTCCTTTAACGCTTGTAGATTCAGCTCTCGTCGGTGTCTATTAAGTTTATCTATGAGGGTTTCTGCATATGAACGCGTGAGTATTGACGAACTCACTACCATTCTCGTTTGATAAACCTTTGCTGATGAGTAATAGTAGGTAAGTCCGAGTAAGGTGCCCACGACAAAAAAGATGACAATAAGCCAAAAGTTTGCTCGGATTATCTCTACGCCCTTAAAAAACAGTTCGTACAAATCAAATTCATCTCTTTTGTCCGATCGTTCCATCTTTACCATAATTGTTCGGAAAAATAGAAAATAAATACAAAATCCCCCCAATCTATTAGTTTTGTGCGCTAAA
>CAMLER010000034.1 GCA_946478915.1 uncultured Chryseolinea sp. | reverse complement strand
ATGGGAAAGCATTGCAAATTTTGAAGCGGGCTGGTTTGTAGATCCAACTGAAATTGAAGTTGTCAGAAAAAAGGAAATTCCACCTTTATCAAACCTAAATGGTCTCGAATATCAACTCGGCTATGTGATTATAGAGGCAATGAAGGATATCTGGGGCTTTGAAAAAGTTGTGCAGTTGATAAAAGAGCGCGGCGATGTTCAGTCAGTTTTCCACCTGAGTCCACAGGATTTCGAAAACAGAGTATATGAGCAAATTTATCAGAAGTATCTCAGGTGATGGTGAACTGATTGCTTCAGACTTACACATACATTGTTCCCTTATACTTTTTACGGTATTGCAGCGGACTGTGATGGGTAATTTCCTTGAATTGTCTGTTGAAATTGGAAAGTGTATTAAATCCACACTCATAACAGGCTTCAGAAATACTGACGTCTTTATCAACCAGAAGCTTGCACGCATAGCCTATCCGTATTTCTGATAGAAACTCCGTGAAGGGTTTGTTGGCATGCATTTTAAAATACCTGCTGAAGGAACTGGGACTCATGCTGGCAATAGCCGCAACGTCTTCAAGTGTCACCTTCTCCCTGAAATTTTTCATCACATAAGCATGAACTTTGTTCATGCGGTCGCTTTCTGCTTCCTTTAATTGATTGGAATAACCTTCACTTGCTAACAACCTGTACTCCGTCGATTTAGCCAGCAGGTTTAACAAATTGAGGAGTATCAAAATCCGATCGAAGTCTTCAGCTGCCAGTAACTTCTTCATTAGGTCTCGAGCCCGTTCGGATGTGTGCCCTTCGATTTCCATTCCGCGCCGGGCTTTTGAAAAAAGTTGCCTGATCCGATACATCTCACTTTTCTGTAGGAAATCATGCCCAACAAAATCTTCATGAAAATAGATGACAATACCTTCACTCCAGTATTTTTCGTTGCCGCCAAAATACTCCGGATCACTTTGCCAGAGATGGGGAAGATTGGGACCTGTAAATACGAGGTCATATTTCTTAAAGGGCCCCACGTGATCGCCGACGAAACGGGTACCCGTCCCGTTTACTACCGTAAATAGCTGATATTCCGAATGAAAGTGCCAGTTTGAATCGAAGTGGGCATCCGTGAGATACTTAACTTCAAAAGCATGGTTTTCAGAAATGGGCGACTTTTGAACAATATGCTTCATATGCCTGAGGATAATGATACTTATTTACCATATCACAATAATTATTTTGTGATTTTGTGTTAAAATAAAGTCATTTTTTGGCAAAAAACAGTAATCGTTTGCGGAAATAAACGTGGAATTTGGTTCGATCAATTCCGACTCCTATGCGATATATTTTATGTGTTTTCCTGGTTGCACTTATTGCGGGCTCCTGTAAGAAGAACGATTATCGAGAAGATGGGCCGCGAAAACTGGAAATACTTTTCCTGGGCCATAAGAGTGAACATCACAACTCTGCCCGCTACCTGCCAATGCTGGCTGCCGCGCTTTCAAAAGAAGGAATCCAGTTTACCTATTCTGAAGATCCGGCTGATCTGAATGAAGCCAACCTGGACAATTATGACGGCCTCATGATTTACGCCAATCATGAAACTATTACCCCGGAGCAGGAAAAAGCATTGTTAAATTTTGTAGCTGAAGGTAAGGGTTTTATCCCCGTACACAGCGCAAGTTTCTGTTTCCAGAATTCACCGGATTACATTAGTCTGGTTGGTGGACAATTTATGAAACATGAGACCGACACATTCACGGCGCAGATCATCAAAAAAGATCACCCAATAGCCCAATCGTTAGAAGAATTTTCTACATGGGATGAAACTTATATACATGACAAGCTTGGAGAGGATATTACTGTGTTGATGGAACGCGTTGAAGAAAATCATCACGAACCATGGACCTGGGTAAAAGAGCATGGTAAGGGACGCGTATTTTACACTGCGTATGGACACGATGAACGAACCTGGAGCAATCCCGGATTTCATAAGCTTATTAAAGAAGGAATTCTTTGGGCAGTCGGCGACAATACAAAAAAGTCATGGGAGGAATTTAGAGCCCAGATGCCCGTGCTTAAGTATCGCGATGAGGCAAATATTCCGAACTATGAAAAAAGAGACCCCAAGCCCCAATATCAGGAGCCTCTTTCTCCGGAAGAATCGAAGAAACTCATACAAGTTCCCCCCGGGTTTGAACTGGAATTGTTTGCTGCTGAGCCCGACATCATAAATCCGATAGCCATGGAGTGGGATGAAAAGGGGAGGCTGTGGGTAATAGAAACCGTGGATTACCCAAACACTGTAAGAGATGACAAAAGCGAGGGCGACGATCGCATTAAAATATGTGAAGATACCAATGGCGATGGTAAAGCCGACAAGTTTACCATCTTCGCCGAGAAGCTGAATATTCCTACCAGCATGGTTTTCGTGAACGGAGGCATTATTGTTTCTCAGGCACCTCACTTTCTTTTTTTAAAAGATACTGATGGTGATGATAAAGCCGATGTGCGCAAAATTTTAATTGACGGATGGGGTACATTCGATACGCATGCGGGTCCGTCGAACCTGAAGTACGGTTACGACAATAAAATCTGGGGTGTTGTTGGATATTCTGGCTTTGAAGGCATTATAGCAGGCGTTAACAGGCAGTTCTATCAGGGAATCTACCGCTTTAAGCCTGATGTATCTGAATTTGAATTCATGACGTCCACCAGCAATAATACTTGGGGCCTGGGCTTTACCGAAAATAATGATGTCTTTGCGTCCACTGCAAATAATACCCACAGTGTTTTTTTTGCAATCCCTGAAAAAGCTGTCAAAACCGTGGAAGGTATTCGGCTCGCAGGAAGCATGAAGATTGATGGCCATTATGGTATGGGAGCCATTACGGATAAGGTAAGACAGGTGGACGTATTTGGAGGGTTTACAGCAGCCTCCGGCCATAATTTTTATACGGCAAGAAGTTATCCGAATAATTATTGGAACCAGGTAGCATTCGTATGTGAGCCCACCGGACACCTTGTTCACATGGCCCGGATCGAAAAAGAAGGTGCAGGTTTCGTCGAAAAGGATAGCTGGAATTTGTTTGCCGGCGCCGACGAATGGGTAGCTCCGGTTGAAGCGAAGGTAGGTCCCGATGGCGCGGTCTGGATCCTTGACTGGTACAATTTTATTGTTCAACACAACCCAACGCCTACACCCGAACGGGGTGGCTATACCGCCGTAAACGGAAAAGGAAATGCTTACGAAAATCCTTTGCGCGACAAGGAACATGGACGCATTTGGAAAGTTGTCAGTCGTTCTGCAAAGGATTATGAACCAATCGCACTTGACAAATCCAATCCTGATGATTTGATTGAGGCACTGGAGAACGATAATTTGTTCTGGCGCATGACTGCTCAACGCCTCCTGGTTGAAAACGGTAGTTTGGATGTGCTGCCGGATTTGTACAAACTGGTGGAAAATCAAGACGTCGATGAATTTGGATACAACTATGCTGCAACGCATGCGCTATGGACTATCGATGGTTTGGGGGCCTTGACAAAAGACAACAAAGCGGATCAGGTTATCACGCAAGCGCTGAAGCATAAATCTCCCGGGGTAAGAAAAGCGGCGATTCAGATTCTTTCAAAATCCGGATGGTCTGCAGACGAAGTCGTCAACTCAGGGATACTTCAGGATCAGGATCCAAATACGCGGCTGGCAGCTATCGTTTCGTTGACGGAAATTTCGTCGTCACCGGCATTAGGTGAGATTTTATACAAACTGAGCAAAGAGGCGGATATAAATGCCGACCATTGGTTGTCCAAAGCTGTGTATGCAGCTGCTGCACAGCATAAGCAGGGATTTGCAGAGGCATTCCTGAAAGAGAATCCTGATTTTTCCAGCGAAGCAAAAGGGTCGAAGCAAAGGGAGTCACAAAATTGGGATGATACGGCGTGGAAGGAAATTGAGCTTCCACAGCGAATGGAAAATGCCGGCGTCAACATCGACGGAGTTGTTTGGTTCCGAAAAGTAGTGGAGATACCTGCGAATAGTGCAGGGCAGAAGGCGACTTTGTCTCTCGGTTCCGTCGACGACCACGACATCACGTGGATAAATGGTGTCAGAGTCGGCAGTACTTCGAAGAGAAACGAGGATAGGATTTATGAATTGCCGCGCGGATTATTAAAACCCGGAAAAAATTCTATCGCTGTTCAGGTCGAGGACCTTGGAGGCAGCGGAGGCATCTATGGAGAGACTGAAAAGCTTTTCATTCAAACAGGAAATAATAAAGTGCCCTTGACCGGTGCTTGGAAGTACGAGGTTGAAAAGGAATATAATTCCAAAAACCTGCTTGAGTTTAAAGAGTCTTCGATTGCGGAAGTGTTCATGGGAGCCTATATGAACAAAGTGAAAGGTGATGAGCAAACAGCCGTGAACGCCGGAACAGCTGCGTCAGTAATTAAGATTGGGGTAATCAAAAATGAGATGAAGTATGATATTAAAACGTTCACAGTGGAAGCAGGGAAACCAGTAGAGATTGTTTTTGAAAACCTTGATTTTATGCAACACAACTTTGTCATCGGTAAGGCAGGTTCATTAAAAACGATAGGTGAAGCCGCTGACAAACTTGCTTCCCAAGCCCGGGGAGCGGAGATGCAATATGTTCCTGATATTCCCGAAGTTCTTTTTGCTACGAAACTTGTCGACCCTCAAAAAACCGAACGGCTGACTTTTGTGGCACCTGAAAAAGAGGGAGATTATCCTTACGTCTGCACATTTCCGGGCCACTGGTCCATTATGAATGGTGTGATGAAGGTGGTTTCGAAAAAACCTATTTAGCAATGCAATTAGTACGCATCAATCATATATAAATTGAATATCCGGTGGCAATCAATATTAAATTGGGCGTAAGCACGTGGCTATGGACTTCTCCGTTTACATCCGACAGTGTGGTCCTTTTTGATAAGATCAAATCGATGGGATACGATGCTGTCGAGATTCCTGTTGAATATCCGGAAAAAATCGAGGCTAAAACAGTAGCCAAGGCGTTGCGTGACGCCGGTCTGCTGCCGGTCGTATGTGGTGCATTTGGACCTTCAAGGGATCTTACTCATGACGATGCTGCTGTTCATCAGGCGTGTTTCAAATACATTGACGAATGTTTTGACCTGTGCAATCAATGGGATGCAAAATTCCTTGCTGGCCCGATGTACTCGGCGGTTGGAAAAGCGAGGATGGTTGCCCCGGAGCAGCGAAAAGTGGAATGGGATCGGGCAGTTCAGAATATCCGAAAAGTTTGCGAAAGGGCAGGCGCAGCCGGCCTGAATATTGCCTTAGAGCCTCTAAACCGATTTGAGTCGGACCTCATCAACACCTGCGATGACGTAATGCGTCTGATCAGCGATGTAAACCATTCCGCCGCAAAAGTTCTGCTCGATGGTTTCCATATGAGTATAGAAGAGCGTAGCCTCGAGAATGCAATCGTGACAGCAGGAAACAAGCTCATACATGTTCAGGTTTCTGAAAATTACAGAGGTACTCCTGGAACGGGACAAACAAATTGGGACGCGATAAAACGGGGATTAACGAGAATTAATTATGATGGTGTAGTATCGATTGAGAGCTTTACACCGGAAATAAAAGAGCTTGCAGGTGCCGTATGTATCTGGAAGAACCTTGCCTCAAATCAGGATGATTTTGCATCGGAAGGATTTATTTTTTTGAAACAACTCCTAAAAGAATAACATTTATGTCGAACAAGAAAATCAATATTGCAATCGTAGGTCTTGGCTTTGGAGCGGAGTTCATTCCCATTTACAAGAACCATCCGAACGCTAACCTGGTGGCTATTTGTCAGCGCACAAAATCAAAAATGGACGAGATCGGTAATGCATTTGACATAGAAAAGCGATATAGCGACTACGATCAACTATTAAAAGATCCTGACATTGACGCGGTTCATATCAATACTCCAATTCCGGATCATGGTATTCAATCTATAAAGGCATTGAAGGCGGGGAAGCACGTTGCCTGCACAGTCCCCATGGCAACAACCGTCGCCGAATGTGAAGAGATAGTAAAGCTTTCCTCATCAAACAATCTTACTTATATGATGATGGAAACCGTAGTCTATGCGCGGGAGTTTCTTTTTATGAAGGAACTTTTTGAAAAGGGCGAACTCGGGAAAGTACAATTTATCAAAGCGAGTCACCAGCAGGACATGGATGGTTGGCCTGACTACTGGCCGGGACTACCGCCGATGTTTTATGCGACGCATTGTGTAGGACCCGCACTTGGCCTCCAAAGAAATGATGCAGAATATGTCTCATGCTTTGGATCGGGCACGATCAGGGAAGAATTGCATCATCACTACAATTCACCGTATGCTGTTGAGACAACCCATATTAAACTTAAAGATTCCGACCTGACTGCTCACGTTTATAGGTCTCTTTTTGATGTTGCGCGACAATACAGAGAAAGCTTCGAGGTGTATGGATCAAAGAAAACAGTTGAATGGCCATTGATAGAGGGACGGCCACTTGTTGTTCACACAGCGAAAAAGCCAGAGCCTGAGATACCAGAAGAAGTTGAATGTCCTGATTTTGCTCATTTGTTACCAGATCCAATTCGTCGCTTTACCAGGAAAGGTGTCTATGATGCCGACGAGCACCAGCATCTTTCTTTTACTCAGGGTGCTGGTCACGGAGGTTCTCATCCGCATCTTATTCATGAGTTCCTGAGTGCACTTATTGAAAAGAGGCAACCGTATCCCAATGCGAAGCAGTCCGCGAATATCACTTGCGTTGGAATCTTGGCACATCAATCTGCAAACGAAGGTGGTAAGATCATCAGGTTACCGGAGTTCACGTTCTCTTGAGAATGAAATAGCAAGGCTGTCTGGGTTGGAGCGCGAAAAGCGGTGATCAGCAGATAGGTTCTCCGTGGTAAATGAATCAATGGATAAGGAATGGGAAGGCCAGTTTTTGTACAAAGATTTGTATCTTTTTGAGTGAAGTAACAATCCAAACCATCGTGATGAACGCCGGTTATTTTCAAACTGAAGAAATCTAATTTGGAAAAAAAATTCTTCGGCCATCCAGTTGGGTTATCTACGCTGTTTTTCACCGAAATGTGGGAGCGCTTTAGCTATTATGGCATGCGCGCCTTGCTGCTGTTGTATATGGTAAGCGCGGTTGGAGACGGCGGCATGGGTCTTGACGAGAAAACCAGTGGCGCAATTTATGGATTGTACACCATGATGGTCTACCTTTTAGCATTGCCTGGTGGCTGGATCGCCGATAATGTTTTGGGACTTAGAAAAAGTGTCTTTTATGGCGGATGCATTATAGCCCTTGGACACTTTCTGTTGCTTTTCACAATTAAGGAGAGTTTTTTTCTTGGGCTTTTTTTTATTGTAGTTGGAACAGGAATGCTGAAACCAAACATAAGCAGCCTGGTCGGAGAGTTATATTCAAGGGAGGAAAATGCGCGTCGAGATGCTGGCTATTCCATTTTTTTTATGGGCATCAATATAGGCGCGTTCCTGGCGCCTTTTATCACGGGATATTTTGGTGAAAAAATAGATTGGCACTATGGATTCGCGATAGCAGGTATTGGAATGGTATTGGGAGTTATCCAATTTCGATTATCAGAACACCGGCTTGGTGATGCCGGCTCAGTGCCAGTAAAAACTCAGGAAGCGCAACGTAGAAATCGATTACTCCTTTTACTCGTTACAATAGCCGTAACGTTAATAGTGATCTTCCTGGTTTCCGGAATTATAGTGGCAAATCCTGTTGTAATTGCGAATATTTCCGCTTATGTCATCGCCGGCAGTACCCTCTTATATTTCGGGTTTTTATTGTTCGTTGCCAAGCTTGAGCGAAGCGAACGAAATGGTGTTATTGCCATTGCCGCGTTCTTTGTGGCGTCTGTCATTTTTTACATGGGATATGAGCAGGCAGGCTCTTCCCTGAATTTATTTGCTTTAAGATATACGGACATGACGCTCGGAGATTTTGAGATGCCTGCATCATGGTTGCAAGCCGTGCCAGCCGTTTCCGTACTGATATTCACACCTTTTTTTGCGTGGCTTTGGGTGAGGCTTTCAAAACAGAATCTTAACCCGCCAACCGCGATTAAATTGTCCATGGGACTCGTTTTTGTGGCAGCAAGTTATCTGTTGATGTGCGGAGCAGCGCTTGTAGTGGCCGACGGTCAGAAAGCATTGCCAACCTGGCTGATAATGACCTACGTCCTGCAAACCTTCGGTGAAATTTGCCTCTACCCGGTAGGGCTTAGCGCGGTCAAGAAACTAGCGCCCCGTCAATTTTCAGCGCAGCTGATGGGGGTGTGGTTCATGTCTTTGGCGCTGGGAAATCTTCTGGCTGGTTTGGTGGCAGGGGAAATGGACGCTGTACGGATTGCCGAAGAACCGAATCTAATGGTGAACTTGTTTTTGAGAACGGCTATCATCGTTTTGATTGCGGCTATCTCGATTTTTGCTCTAAATAAGTTTCTTACAAGATTGACGGTCAAGATATAGTGGGACAAGAGACTAAATTTCAGGAACAAATTAATAATTTGCCAGAAGCTTAAATTGTATCATCATGATAACATGGAAAGGAATTTTTCCCGCGTTGACCACAAAGTTCACAGCGGATGACAAACTTGATTTGTCAGCTTTCGAAAAAAATTTAAATGCTCAGCTTGAGGCAGGAGTACATGGGATTATTATCGGGGGCACGTTAGGGGAAGCTAGCGTTCTATCCGCTGAGGAAAAAAACGAACTTCTGGCTTTCGCAATAGAAAAGGTTGCGGGTAGAGTACCTGTTGTATTGAATATTGCAGAGGGCGCCACACGCGAAGCTGTAAAGATCGCTTCCTCCGCGGCTGATAAAGGTGTAAGTGGATTGATGCTTCTCCCTCCCATGCGCTATAAGTCCGACCACCGCGAAACTGTAACCTACTTCAAAGCAGTTGCAGATGCGACGGATTTACAGATTATGATCTATAATAACCCGGTTGATTACAAAGTAGAAGTGACCCTTGATATGTTCGAAGAACTATCTCCATGCAAGAATATAGATGCAGTCAAAGAATCTACCCGTGACGTGGTGAATGTAACAAGAATGCTCAACAGATTTGGTAACAGGTTTAGTGTAATGACCGGCGTAGACACGCTTGCGCTGGATAGCTTGATAATGGGGGCTAGCGGCTGGGTTGCAGGATTGGTGTGTGCGTTCCCCAGGGAGACCGTTGCTATTTACAATCTTGTTATGACCGGACGAATCAAGGAGGCCGTGGAGATTAACAGGTGGTTTATGCCTCTTCTTGAACTTGATACCTTCAGCAAACTCGTTCAGTACATTAAACTCGCAGAAGCCGAAGTTGGACTTGGAACAGAAAATGTGAGGTCGCCACGGCTTCCACTAACGGGAACAGAGCGGACTGAAGTGCTGAATGTGATCCAAAGTGCTATTAAGAACAGGCCTCGGCTTGTCTCAACCAACGAACACGCGAAGCAAACCACCTTCGTGGGATAGGAGATATTTTTCGATTCATGTAACTTGTAAGCCGGTGAGGAAGACATTTTTTTGCATTGATGCACATACCTGCGGCAATCCGGTGCGGTTAGTTGCCGGCGGCGGACCCCCACTTGTAGGTAAGGACATGAGCGAAAAACGTCAGCACTTTTTGCGTGAGTTTGACTGGATTCGAAAGGGGTTGATGTTTGAACCGAGGGGACACGATATGATGAGCGGAAGCATCTTATATCCACCCACTAACCCATCTAACGATATCGCTATACTTTTCATTGAAACCAGCGGTTGTTTGCCGATGTGTGGGCACGGTACGATTGGAACCGTTACCATTATGATCGAAGAGGGATTGGTTGTTCCAAAGAAAGAAGGTGAACTAAATATTGAAGTTCCGGCTGGGTTGATACGTGTTGAATATGAGCAAAAAGGTAAAAAGGTAAGTTCAGTACGGTTGAGGAATATTAAATCGTTTCTCGCCGACGAAGCCATAACAGCGTCATGTTCCGACCTTGGAGAATTAACTATGGATGTTTCATACGGAGGAAACTTTTACGCGATAGTTGATATTCAAGAGAATTTTTCTGGGATAGAAAACTTTCGCGCTGAACAACTCATAGGCTGTAGTCGCGAATTAAGGAATGATATAAATTCCCGCTATCAGTTTGTCCATCCCGAAGATCCGACGATCAATGGGTGCAGTCATATTCTGTGGAGTGGAAAGGTCATTGATCCAACATCGACGGCACGAAATGCTGTCTTTTATGGTGACAAGGCAATTGATCGCTCCCCCTGTGGTACAGGCACATCAGCACGAATGGCTCAGTGGTATTCAAAAGGCAAGCTCAAAAGAGGCGAACCTTTTATTCACGAAAGTATCATCGGCTCAAAATTTAATGGTAGGATAGAGGAGGTTACCGACGTAAAGGGAGTGCCAGCTATCATTCCAAGCATCGAAGGATGGGCTATCATCACTGGATACAATACAATAATTATTGATGACGATGATCCCTACGCGCATGGTTTTCAGGTCATCTGATTTTGCGGGACCCAAATTTCTCCATAATCGTAAATGAAAAGTATAGCAATCATTGGTGGAGGAATCATTGGACTTTGTACGGCATATTACCTGAATAATTCCGGGCATAAGGTTACTATTTATGATAAGGGTGACCTGAACGATAATTGCTCGGTAGGGAATGCCGGAATGATTGTTCCCAGCCATATTATTCCACTCGCTGCTCCAGGTATGATTTCAAAAGGTCTTAGATGGATGTTCAATTCAAAAAGTCCTTTTTACGTTCGACCCAGGCTAAGTAGTAATTTAATCAGGTGGGGCATGAAGTTTTATGCGCATGCCAACCACGAGCATGTTCTCAGATCTATTCCAGTATTGAAGGAATTAAGCACATTAAGCAAACAGTTATATCGGGAACTAGCGAGCAAGAATGATTTTCAATTTGGTTACGACGAACGAGGGTTGCTCATGTTGTACAAAACAAGTGAAGTTGAAAAGGAAGAAATTGAGACAGCCAAACTTTCAAATAAATTTGGAGTGGAGGCGCGAGTGCTTTCTCTTGCGGAGGCACAACAACTGGAGCCATCCGTCAGACTTGATGCAAGGGGCGGTATTTATTTTCCTGGTGATGCTCAAGTCGATCCACAATCACTGATCAACAGATTGCGGCAGTATGTCGGTTCAAAGGGAGTCAAAGTTTTTTCAAATACTAACATAGCGGATTTCATTGTAAAGGGAAATAAAATCGACAGCGTAAACGTGCTTGGGCAAACCAAGCCATTTGATGAATTTGTTGTTGCGACGGGTGCTTGGTCCGGTCATTTGTGCAGCCGTCTGGGTATTGACTTACCTATGCAATCGGGTAAGGGATACAGTTTTACATTAGATGAAGTGTCAAAAAATATCAGAATACCTACGCTGTTATTGGAAGGACGGGTAGCGGCTACGCCCATTGGTACATCCTTGCGATTTGGTGGAACAATGGAAATCGGGAATACCGACAGATCAGTTAATATGAACAGGGTAAGGGGAATAGTAGAAACCATACCGATGTATTATCCTGAAATGAAGATAGACGTACCAAGTGCGAAAGCGGTATGGAGCGGATTGAGACCATGTTCGCCCGATGGACTTCCATATATTGGCAAGTCATCGAAGTTCAGCAACTTGATAATAGCAACCGGTCATTCCATGATGGGAATGAGTTTAGGACCCGCGACTGGCAAGCTTGTTACAGAGATAGTTAATGAGGTGGCGTCTAGTATGGACGTTACACCGTTTAATCCGGAGAGATTTGCCAGGTGATCGGTTGATTAAATATTTGCAGTTTCTGGTCAGTTAGAGCGCTCGCGCACAGTACGTGCAAGCTAAAGTAGTCTTTTATAACTTAAGCTCGTAAAACGAATTGAAGTAACTTAAGTTCTGGCAACTTGCTAATTCGTTAAAACCAACACAAAGATACTACTATGAAATGTACAGGCATCCTTCTGTCGATATTGCTCCTGGTATTCTGTCGGCTTGCTCATGCTCAGAACCTTCCTGAGCTCATTCAAAAATACAGCGAAGACAAGGGTGCATTGTATCGAAAATACAGAGTCCATGCGTCAGCGGATTTTTACGAACGTATGTCCAGGTTTTACGCAGATTTCGGTAGCCAAATAAAGGCAGTTAATTTCAACTCGCTTACCAAAACAGAAAAGGCCGATTATATCTTGTTGAAAAACCAAATTGAAAAGGATCAATACTCCTTAACGATAGAGCAACAAGAATTTGAAGAGGTGGCACATGTTACGGCGTTCGCTTCCTCCTTGTACACTTTCCTACAGCAACGGGCAGCCGGGGCAAAGCTGAATGCACAACAGATCGCCACAAGTTTGGATGAGATGGCTGCCACTTTTAAAGCAGAAAAGAACAAATTGGCCAAGTCACCTTTTGCCAGCTGGCAAAGCGCAGAAAAGGCGTTTGAAATTGTCGATGGACTAAGGCGCGGGCTTGCAGAAGCCTTTCATTTTTACAAAGGATACGATCCGATGTTTTCCTGGTGGTCGGAGAGACCTTTCATCGCATTGGACTCAGCGATGACAGATTATGCCAAGTTCCTCAGACTGAATTATCAAAACACGTCCATCAAGGATGATGGGAGCGGCATTATCGGTAAGCCTATTGGCAGAACAGCGCTGATAAAAAGTTTGCAGACGGAATTCATACCATACACACCTGAAGAACTGGTAACAATTGCTCAAAAGCAGTTTGCGTGGTGTGATGCAGAGATGTTGAAAGCATCTAAAGAGATGGGGTTTGGAAATAATTGGAAAGCCGCACTGGAAAAAGTTAAAAATAGTTACGTGCAGCCGGGAGAACAGCCGTCTATGGTTGTAGCGCTGGCTGAGGAAGCAGTTAAGTTTTTGGAAGAAAGAGATCTTGTCACGATTCCACCTTTAGCCAAGGAGACGTGGCGCACCACAATGATGTCGCCCGACGCACAACGCATAAACCCGTTCTTTTTGGGGGGAGAGGCAATTATCATTTCGTATCCTACCAACACCATGGAACATCGCGAGAAGATGATGAGCATGCGCGGTAATAACCCTCATTTTTCCCGCGCCACTGTGCATCATGAATTGATTCCAGGACATCACCTTCAGCAGTTTATGCAAAGCCGATATAAAACCTATCGATATATCTTCGATACTCCATTTTGGATTGAGGGGTGGGCGCTTTACTGGGAACTGAATTTGTGGGATAAGGGGTTTGCTAAAAATCCGGAGGACAGAATTGGAATGCTATTTTGGCGGATGCATCGTTGTGCAAGGATAATTTTTTCATTAAGCTATCACCTTGAGAAAATGACACCGCAACAGTGTATTGATTTTTTGGTCGATCGTGTCGGACACGAATATGCGAATGCAGAGGCTGAGGTACGAAGATCATTTACCGGTGGATATGGTCCATTGTATCAGATAGCCTACATGATCGGCGGTTTGCAGCTTTACGAACTCAAGAATGAACTTGTTGGATCTGGAAAAATGTCTGAAAAACAATTTCATGATAGCATCCTAAGAGAAAATAGCATCCCGATTGAAATTTTGCGCGCAATTCTAAGACAGGATGATCTACCGGAAAATTTCAAGTCTAGTTGGAAATTCATGAGACAATGAATTGGCCGAATTACATTTATGCCGATCTCAATTTTCGTAATTTATTCAATGGAAATCTCGACATTGGTTTGCCAGAGTGTAATTTCTTCAAATGAAATTGACCGAGGCAATTGATCTAATCCGTCCAGCATTTGCAGGAGACGTCGGCGTGCATACGTGGGCGGATCTCGGTTGTGGGACCGGCCTTTTTACCAAAGCACTGGCTTCTCTCCTGGGACCTGAAGGTAAAGTCTACGCTGTTGACAATGGAGATCAAATGATCAATCAAGAAGTAGGTACTGCTGCTATCGAATTTATCAAGGCAGATTTTATTTATGATGCGCTACCATTTTCCTTTCTGGATGGAATGCTCATGGCTAATTCATTGCACTATGTTAAAGACAAGAGTCTACTAATCGGTAAGCTTAGACATCATCTTTTGCCAAATGGCAGATTGATTATTATTGAGTACGATACAACGCGAGCAAACACCTGGGTTCCCTATCCAATTTCTTTTGATAAACTGTCGGTTCTTTTAGCAGATCAAGGTTTTGACAAAATAAAAAAGACAGGAGAGCGAAGTTCGATTTACAGATCGGAAAAAATATATGCTTGCCTGGCTGAACATGCAGGAATTAGCCATGAGTAGCAGATCGAATAGTGCAGTCGACGTTCAATGACACCACAACGAATTTTTTTTTCCTATATTCAGCACCGGTGATGGCAGTATCTGCAAAGTATTTTAAAAACAAACTTTTTCTCACAGTCGGTATCATCGGCCTATTTGCTATTCTAATTGGCTTCTCAACAACATTTCTTATTCCTGTAAGTAGAGGCTCATTTAAGGCACCTGTGATAGTACATATTCACGCAGCCTTTGCTTTTAGCTGGGTAGCCCTTTTTATTATGCAGTCATTATTAATCCAGAGCAGGAATGTTAAGCTGCATAAGCAATTCGGCCTACTGGGAATTTTTATTGCCGCCGGAATTGTAATAACCTTTGTTCCCGTGGGGTTGTACCAAGTTGAAAGGGAGTTGAATGCTGGGCTTGGACAAACAGCTATCTCATCAATTCTTGGAACAATTACTTCAGGTTTGATTTTTGGATCACTGGTAATAGCCGGTATTCTTATGAGGAAAAGACCATCGATTCACAAGCAGCTTATGCTCCTCGCAACAATCTTACTTCTATGGCCAGCTTGGTTTCGATTCAGACACATTTTTCCGTCAGTACCAAATCCGGAAGTTTGGTTTGCCGTCGTTTTGGCAGATAGCCTATTTGTTCTGAGTATTGCCTGGCATAGAGTAGCGACTGGCAAATTTAGTCCCACCCTGATGGTCATTGGTTTCTTAATAATCGCAGAACATGTGGCGGAAGTATACTTTTTCGATGGTACCTCATGGCGGGCATTGGCAAATGTCGTCTATGGGATGTTGTTGTAGCTCATTTATAGAAGAAAAATGAAAACGGTTGTACCGCTGGAATTGACATAAAATAGACACGTTTTATTCATCATCTTTACGAGGCATGGAAGAAGTTTACATTAGCGACCAAACATTCGACAAGTATAGTTTTGCTGAAAACCGCCCGGAAAAGGGTGAGTATGAAAATTGTATTTTTAAGATGTGTGACTTTTCTGGTTATGATCTCTCAGGTTATAAGTTTTCGGAATGCGATTTTATAGCGAGTAATTTGAGTCTGGTGAAATTGAACACGACCGCGTTGCAGAATATAACCTTTCGCGATTGCAAGCTAATGGGACTTCACTTTTACACCTGTAATGAATTCGCACTTTCCCTTTCGTTCGATGGCTGTATTTTGAATCATTCGTCATTCTATAGAATGAAATTAAGAAAGACATCTTTCACAAATTCGCAGTTACAGGAAACAGATTTCACCGAATGCGATTTGAGCAGTTCAATATTCGACAGATGCGATCTTACAAAAGCAATGTTTGAAAACAGTATTCTTGAGAAGGTCGACTTTCGGT
>CAMLER010000033.1 GCA_946478915.1 uncultured Chryseolinea sp. | reverse complement strand
GGTGTCGGACTTGTAGGCGTACCACTTGGCGTGACGCTTCTCGATCACCTTGAGCACCTAATTTTGGATGAAGCCGATCGGATGCTTGATATGGGATTCTACGATGACATTGTAAAAATCATCAATTACCTCCCAAAGAAAAGGCAGACGCTGCTATTCTCAGCCACCATGCCTCCGAAAATCCGAACACTCGCGAACAAGATTCTTAATCATCCGGAAGAAATAAATATTGCAATTGCCAAGCCGGCCGCCGGCATACTTCAGCAAGCATATGTAGTCTACGACGAACAAAAGGGAGCTCTGATAAGACACATCCTCAAGACTCATGAATGGAACAGTGTTCTCATTTTTGCTTCTACAAAAGAAAATGTAAAAAAACTGGATGCGGCATTTCAACGTTCCGGAATTGAAGCCAAAGCTTTTCATTCCGATCTCGATCAGCAAGAGCGGGAACAGATCTTACGAGATTTCAAGAACAAACGTGTAAACATGATCATCGGAACCGATGTGCTGTCGCGTGGAATTGATGTAGAGGGGATAAGCATCGTGATCAATTATGATGTCCCTCCAGATCCGGAGGATTATGTTCATCGGGTTGGTCGTACCGCCAGGGCTGAAACAACCGGCACAGCAATTACTTTTATCAATGTTAAGGATCAAAGAAAATTTCTCAACATTGAAAAACTAATAGGACAGACAATCGAGAAGGTAGCGTTACCCGCTTCAATTGGAGATGGACCTGCATATCAACCCGAGACAAAGACCAAAACTAATTTTAGAAAACGCAGTTCCGGACGTCCGGTGAGGCGAAATAATTTTAGAAAGAATTAATTTTTCAGGATTCCGATCACTTCATTTAGTTTCAATAACGCCTCCACCGGACTGACCGTATTGATATCTACACTCCCCAATAATTTCTGAATGTCTTTAAAACGGGGATCTGCTTCAAACAAATTCAGCTGCGGGATTGGCTTTGGAACTTCTTTCATCCTGGTTCCACCATCATTCTTGTGCTTTTCCTTTTCCAGGAAATGCAGGATCTCGTTAGCTCTAAGAACAACCCTGTTAGGTATGCCGGCAAGTTGGGCTACATGAATACCGAAACTGTGCTCACTGCCGCCTTCCTTTAGTTTCCTCATGAAAATAATCCGGTCGCCAACCTCCTTCACCGATACGTTAAAATTCCTGACACGGACCAGATCTTCCTGAAGTTGATTCAACTCGTGATAGTGTGTCGCGAAAAGAGTTTTTGGTCTGAAGTCTTTATGATTGTGCAGAAACTCAACAATGGCCCATGCGATCGACACACCATCGTAAGTACTGGTTCCCCTGCCTATTTCATCCATGAGGATCAGACTTCGCTCGCTCAGGTTGTTCAGGATGCTCGCGGTCTCCGTCATCTCTACCATAAAAGTAGATTCGCCCCGTGACAAATTATCAGATGCGCCAACCCGCGTAAACACTTTGTCGACTATGCCTATGGCAGCAGATGTGGCTGGAACAAAACTTCCCATTTGTGCCATCAGTACGATCAATGCTGTCTGTCGGAGCAACGCGGACTTCCCTGCCATATTCGGTCCGGTTATGATCAGGATCTGCTCCTTGTCGCTATCCAAAAGTATGTCATTGGGAACATAGGTTTCCCCAACAGCCAATTGTTTTTCAATTACCGGATGTCGACCAGATTTAATATCAACCACCAGAGAATCGCTTATTTCGGGTTTAGCATAACGGTTGGCCTGGGCTACGCTGGCGAACGAAAGCAAACAATCAAGTTGTGCAAGCACTCTCGCATTTTGCTGAATCTGTGGAACATAATCGTTCGAGTGATGAACCAAGGCATTGAATATGCGCTGCTCGATCACAACAAGCTTGTCCTCCGCGTTAAGAATTTTCTCTTCGTAAATTTTTAATTCTTCCGTGATATATCGTTCGCCGTTCACAAGTGTTTGTTTCCTGATCCAATCAGACGGCACTTTTTCCTTATTGGCATTACTTACTTCGAGATAATATCCAAATACCTTATTGTAAGATATCTTCAGGGAATTTATTGAGGTTCTCTCAATTTCACGCTTCTGAATTTGTATCAGATAGTCTTTGCCCGAGAAGGCGATCTTGCGCAACTCATCCAACTCATGGTCTATGCCTTCTTTGATCAGGTTACCCTGGTTAATTACAATAGATACGTCGTCGCGCAATGTCTTCTCAATTTTTTCTGCGAGAAATTCGCAGAGATGCAGCTGATCACCCAGCTTTTTTAATTCAGCGGACTCGTGGTTAAGGAGTGCCTGTTTTATTGGAGCAATGCACCGCAGAGATTTTTTCAGTTGAAGCATCTCGCGTGGATTGATCCGATTAACCGCGACCTTTGAAATCAGTCTTTCAAGATCAGCGATTTGTTTAAGCGGCTCGAGAATCTTGTCCGTCAGAGAATGGTTGCTAAAGAAAACGTCAACCATTGACAACCGCTCCTCGATAGCATCTTTTTCCTTCAATGGGAGGATCATCCATTTCCTAAGCTGACGAGAGCCCATTGGTGTAACTGTTCGATCCAGAATATTTATCAGTGGAACTCCCCCCTCGTTTTGTGAATCCACGATTTCAAGATTCCGAATGGTGAATTTGTCAAGCCAAACGAATTTATCTTCATCGATGCGCGAGATAGATGCAATATGGGAAGTGTCTTTGTGTTCGGTATCCTCCAGATAATGCAATACTGCACCTGCGGCAATGATGGCTTCACCAAGTTCATCAATACCAAACCCCTTTAGCGACGCCGTCTTGAATTGCTGGATCAGTTTTTCGTATGCGTAGTCGAAACCATATACCCATTCATCCAGTGCGAATGTGCTGCAATCATCGCCGAACATTACTTCAAAATGTCCACGCCCCTGCTTGCTGAATATGATCTCAGAAGGAGCAAATCCCTGTATCAACTTCATGATATAGTTCTCACCACCCTGAGCGACATAAAACTCGCCGGTAGATACGTCGAGAAACGCAACGCCATATGTATTCTTGCCCATAAAAATCGAAGCAAGAAAATTATTTTGCCTTTTCTCAAGTACGTTATCATTATAGGATAGCCCTGGGGTTACAAGTTCAGTAACGCCACGCTTGACGATTCCCTTGACGGACCGTGGGTCTTCCAACTGATCGCAAATGGCTACGCGATGGCCAGCACGCACCAGCTTCGGCAAATAATTATCAAGCGCATGATGCGGAAATCCGGCAAGTTCAATTTCAGAGGCCGACCCGCTTCCGCGTTTAGTTAATACAATATCAAGGACCTTGCTTGCCGTGATGGCATCTTGCCCAAACGTTTCATAAAAGTCACCTACGCGAAACAGCAACAACGCTCCAGGATATTTCGCCTTGATCGCGTTGTATTGCTTCATTAACGGTGTTTCAATTGCAGATTTCACCTCGCTCATAGAAACAAATATAAAAACTGCAGCGGAGTCGGTCGTAAGTTTTTAAAGATTAAAAAATATTACTGTCTGTATGCGAAAAAAAGAAGTTGAAGGGCAGAACGCAAAAAGCAGAAAGCAAAACGCTGATGTGCATCTCTAACGAGTATACGGACAAGAATTTTTTCCAACTGCGCCGCGTTCTGCGTTAAGCTTTCTGCATTCTACGTCTTAAATAGATTTCTCACAGACAATTACCCACATTTTATCACCCTTTTCTTTAACCCGATCTATAAAAGACTCCTGCTGAAATGTAATTTTAAATCCCGCCGTTTTCAGATCGTTTAGTGCGAAATTCATTCCCAGTTCATGTTTCTTTTCCTGCTCATCCCGAGAAAGGGCTTTCCGCTCATCTGAAATTGGTTCGCACAACAGCAGTCTGCCGCCCGGCTTCAATGCGTCCATGATATGCTTTAAAACAGTTGCATGTTGATCCATTTCATGATAAGTGTCAACTATCAGAACGGCATCCAATGTATTTTTCGGCAATTCCGGATCATCTTCTTTCCCGAGAACTACATCAACATTCTTAATATTTCGCTTCACTAGATGTTCCTGCAATCTCTCCAGTTTACTTTTGCTGATATCGACCGCATAAACTTTTCCCGACCTGACAACACTTGCCAGCTTCATTGTGAAATAGCCTTCATGGCAGCCGATGTCGGCAACGCGGCTGGATGCTGATAATTTTAGTTTGCTGATGATCTCCGATGATCTTTGCCATGTATCACGCTGTTCCCAGGCGCTCTCCCGGTAGACGTCCTTCCAGGGATCCTGCGCGAACAGGTCAGCTGCAAAGCATAGCAACAGAAAAAAATGATACTTCATGAACAAATTATGCGTTCGTTCTCCATATATAATTTACATTGACCACATGATGAAAATAGACCAAAAATATAATCCTTTCCGTTTCTATCACCTCGTGCAAAAATGTTCTTCCGTTAATAATAAAACGAAATGAGGAAACTTAAGTTGGAAGAGCTCGGACGGATTTCCGTAGATCAATTCAAATCTGCTGAAAAGATTCCGGTATGTATTGTACTAGACAATATACGAAGCCTCCATAACGTTGGCTCATCTTTTCGAACCGCCGATGCTTTTAAGGTTGAAAAAATTTTCCTGACTGGTATTACAGGAACCCCTCCTCATAGGGAAATCCATAAGACTGCGTTGGGAGCTACTGAATCAGTTCCGTGGGAATACGAAGCCGATCCTTCAACTGCGGTTAGGCGTCTAAAGGATGAAGGCTACTCCATTGTAGTTGTTGAACAAACGACTGAAAGTATTCCGCTTCAGAAATTCGATGTTACCCCCATGGCCCGGTATTGTCTTGTTTTTGGGAATGAAGTGAATGGCGTCAGCGAAACTGTGATTCCGATGGCTGACGTAGCGCTGGAGATACCCCAGGAGGGAACCAAACATTCATTGAATATTTCAGTCTGCCTTGGAATTGTAGTCTGGGAAATCTTCAAAAAAACAGCATTAGTCTGATTTTTAAAAAAAGTTTAAATGGAAAAATTCCTTTGCTTAGTTATCTCCTCTTCGTCAATCAATCTTAATTTGCGGCTTGATTGACAAAACCTTGAACTCAGATCGATATTCGCAAAGAGGCGTTTCTGCCTCAAAGGAAGATGTGCATCAGGCTATCAGCAGGCTTGATAAGGGCCTTTTTCCAAAGGCATTTTGTAAAATCGTTCCAGATTATCTTTCCAACGATGACGAATATTGCGTGGTAATGCATGCTGACGGAGCCGGAACGAAATCCTCCCTCGCTTACATCTATTGGAAGGAAACCGGCGACCTGTCGGTTTGGAAGGGTATTGCTCAGGATGCTATCATCATGAATGTAGACGATTTGCTATGCGTCGGTGGGACAGGAAATATTTTGCTCTCGTCCACAATAGGCCGGAATAAGAATCTGATCCCTGGAGAGGTGATATCTGCCATAATCAACGGTACTGAAGAAGTGCTCGAAATGCTGAGAAGCCATGGCCTTGGAATTGTAAGCACAGGAGGAGAAACGGCCGACGTCGGCGACCTGGTGAGAACAATCATAGTTGACAGCACGGTAACATGCCGAATGAAACGACAGCATGTCATAGACAATGGTAAAATTAGCGCAGGAGATGTTATTGTGGGCCTGGCTTCGCACGGAAAAGCGTCATACGAAACAGAATATAACGGTGGCATGGGTAGCAACGGGTTGACCTCTGCGCGCCATGATGTATTTTCCAATATCTATTCATCGAAATACCCGGAATCGTTCGACAATAATGTCAATCCGAGCCTCATATACAGTGGCAATTATAACCTAACGGATACGCTACCTGATGTTCCTGTCAATGTCGGTAAATTGGTGCTGTCGCCGACTCGCACTTATGCGCCAGTCATCGTCGAAATTCTAAAGAATTTGAGACCGCAAATTCACGGGATGGTTCATTGCAGTGGCGGAGCACAGACCAAGGTTCTGCATTTCATTGAGCGGCTGCATATCGTAAAAGATAATCTTTTTGAAACACCCGCTCTTTTCAAACTTATTCAAGAACAAAGCGGAACCGATTGGAAAGAAATGTACAAGGTTTTCAACATGGGTCACAGAATGGAACTCTACCTGCCTGAAGAATTTGCGCAGGAGGTAATTTCCATTTCAAAACACTTTAACATCGAGGCTAAGATAATCGGAAGGGTGGAAGCGAGTGATAAAAAGCAGGTCACTATCGCGGGTGATAATGGTGTCTTTGTGTACACGTAGCTTATCCAAGATTGAAAGTTATTGGTAAAACTTTCTTGGATCTTACGGGAATACCTTTTATCCTGCCAGGTGTCCAGTCCGGAGCATTTTTCATAATTCGAATGGCTTCTTTGCTAAGGGATTTGTGTGGACTTTTCAAAACTCTAATATTTTCCGAGGAAATTCGGCCATCCTTTTCAATTACGAATTCTACAATTACTTTTCCCGTGATGTTGGCAGTCCTCGCCTCTTTAGGATATTGAAGATTCATGCCGATGTACCGATAAAAGGGTTCGTATCCGCCGACAGGCATTGCAACACTATCAACAAACAGAAATATATCTTCACTCGACATTAAGGAAGTTGAATCCAGTTTTGTCGCGTCATTATTTTGGCCAACAGCATCAATTGCAAAAAAAAGAAGAAGGGTAAAAAGGGCTATGACTTTCATGGTACGGACAACTTGTTGGTGCTAATAAATGTTTTGAGCCGGCCTAAAGTAACCAATGTGATTTGTTGCAACCTAACGCCTCAGGAATCAACGGAGCAACTCCCTGGAAATAACCATTTTTTGAATCTCCGTAGTACCTTCATAAATCTGGGTGATCTTTGCATCTCGCATCATTCGTTCAACGTGATATTCTTTCACATATCCGTATCCACCGTGAATCTGGACCGCCTCCGTTGTTACCTCCTGCGCAATCTGTGATGCATAAAGCTTTGCCATCGCTGCAGCCTTAACGAAATCCTGCTTTTGATCCTTTAGCCATGCAGCCTGATGAACCAACAGTCGCGCCGCATCGATTTTGGTTGCCATCTCAGCCAGCTTAAATTGAATAGCCTGATGATCTGAAAGATTTTTACCAAAGGCTTTTCTCTCTTTAGAATATTTTAACGCCAATTCGTATGCGCCGGAAGCTATTCCCAACGCTTGCGACGCTATGCCTATACGCCCGCCGTTGAGCGTGCTCATTGCAAAAGTAAATCCAAATCCTTCGTCGCCGATACGATTTGCTTTCGGAATCTTTACATCAGTAAACATCAACGAATGCGTATCCGACCCGCGAATACCCATTTTATCTTCTTTTTTGCCGATGGTGAAACCCTGCATGCCACGTTCGACAATCAATGCATTAATTCCCTTATGTCTTTTTGAAGCGTCTGTTTGTGCTATCACAATATAGACGTTGGCGGAATTTCCATTTGTGATCCAATTCTTAGTACCGTTAAGAAGATAATAATCACCCATGTCTTCTGCTGTGGTGCGCTGACTAGTTGCATCTGAACCCGCCTCAGGTTCGCTCAAACAAAACGCTCCGATGCCGTGTTGAGCCAAAGGTTTCAGATATTTATCTTTCTGGTCTTCCGAACCGTATTTTTCCAGTCCCCAACATACCAATGAATTGTTTACAGACATACATACAGACGCAGATGCATCGACCTTGGAGATCTCCTCCATAGCCAACACGTATGAAATTGTGTCCATACCCCCACCGTTGTATCTAGGATCCACCATCATCCCCATGAATCCCAGGTCGCCCATCTTCTTTATCTGTTCAGTGGGAAACTTTTGCTGTGTATCTCTTTCAATTACGCCAGGCAATAGATCTGACTGGGCAAAATCGCGAGCTGCTTGCTGAACGGCTAAATGCTCCTCGGTGAGTTGAAAATTCATTTTGTAATTTATCTCATAACCGGGACAAAAAAAATCAGGCCTGGTTTTTTTCCAGGCCTGATAACATATTCTCAAATTCTCGCCTAATCACGTCGTCCCAAAAACAAGCTGACATAATACAGTAACATCGTTATCGCACCAACAGCTGCAACGACATAGGTAAGAGCCGCCCATTTCAACGCGTCTTTAGCCATACCATGCTCCCTGGTGGTCACGATACCGCGCGATTCTACCCACGCAAGGGCTCGCTTACTTGCATCGAATTCTACGGGTAGGGTTATTAATGCAAACAAAGCAAACACGCCGTAACATCCAATGATCACCAACAACGCCGTATCGATCGAGAATAATCCCTGCACGGCAAAAGCACCAAACATCATTCCTATGAAAACGAAGTTTATAATTTTACCACTGATATTTTGGATAGGCACAAGAGCCGATCTCAACTCAAGCATGCTGTAAGCTTTCGCGTGCTGAACTGCGTGTCCGCATTCATGCGCTGCTACAGCAGTAGCCGCCGCGTTGCGACCGTGGTAAACTCCTTCGCTTAGGTTAACGGTTTTGTTTGCAGGATTATAATGGTCCGTCAATTGACCTTCAACAGAAATCACCTGAACATCCTGAAGTCCATGGTCCGCCAGCATGAGTCGTGCGACATCTGCTCCGGTCAGGTCTTTTGTGAGATGTATCTCTGAATACTTGTTAAACTTACTTTTTAGGCGTGAACTGACGATCATGCCTATGATCATAAAAATCACTGTAATTACAATCGGTCCTAAAGCCATATTTTCTCCATATTTTATTTACGCTAAAGATGCAACGTTCGCACCAAAAACAAAAACCTGTCAAAACGACATTGAATTAACACCGGACAGCCGAATTGAGTTCAAGATTGAGAAAGTTGGTTATTGTACAATTTCCAATTAATGTCGCTAGAGCGGCGGTAGGCCACTGCACATATTAGGCAACCGCCATGGCCCCCTAAGTGCACACTATTCCAAAGCCTACATCCCGGGAATCGGAAACAATTTGCGATTTACCCTTAGAGCTTTACCGTAAACATTGCCAGAAAGTTTATGCCTGCCTGCGGATAAAAATATGGCACACCGTCATATCCGTAGCCGTTTGACGCATATTCTGCATCAAAAACATTGTTTATCAACAATCCGATCTCAATAAAACGCACATTTTCAGGCATAAAGCGATAGGAAAATCGAAGATCATTAATCAGATATGCATCCAATGCAACATTCGCATCCTCCGTATTATCCAGGAATTGCTTCCCGACGTACTTTGTGAGAAAGTTAGCCTCAAAGCGTTCGAAAGGCTTCCACCTTATCTGGCTGCCCGCAACCCAAGAAGGCGACAATATGATAGTCGTGTTCCGTTTCAGGTGATTGTTGTTTGCATCCACCCAGGTGTAGTCTCTGTTCTTGTTAATACTCCAGGTCGCATTGGCTATCCAGTCTAGTTTGTCGGAGAAATTTAATGTTCCCGCAACCTCAACTCCCATGCGATAGCTTTTACCAATGTTAGCCCGGATAGGGGCACCAACATCGCTTATGGCGCCAGTAAGGACAAGCTGATCGGTGTAATTCATCAAATAATAATTTACGTCAAGTCCGTAGCTCTTCGATGTTTTTCTCCAACCGATTTCCAGATTTCCCAGTCGTTCGGACTTTGGCTTGCCCGCGCCGTCAAGATAGTCTGTTCTATTTGGTTCCCGGTTCGCAATGGCATACGAAGTGTATAGCACGCTATTGCCGGCAACTTCGTAGCTAACGCCCAATTTCGGATTGAAAAAATCAAAATGATCATCAACTGCGTATACGCTTTGATCATTGTCAACTCCGGCTGTCTGGTAATCGATAGAACGATATTGCAGATCGAGGAAAGAACTTAAATTTTCTGTCCATGCATAGCTCAGCTTTCCAAAAAAATTAAAGTCACTTTTTTGAGATTCACCATCATAGTAGACATGCCGGATAGGAGACGCGACGGCGATTTCCGACCAAATTATTTCACCGAAGTGGCGGGCATTATCGTACCTGCTGAAAGCGCCTCCGAGCGTCAGATCAGTTTTTCCCTTGGCATGATTAGCCGAAAACGTGGCTCCATAGTAGTCATTATCCAACCACCGTCGAACGATAACATCGCTTGATTCAATTGTCTCGTTTCCAATCGTCACGTTCGGTAGGCCCAGATCTTCAAATGCCTCATCCTGTTTGTATTGTTCGAAGTATCCCTTTCCACGCGTATAGTGAAATGAAATATTACCGTTCCAGTAGTCAGACAGTTGCTGTGATATATGCAATTGGTAATGATCCTGGCGATAGTCATCAACTTCACGATCGTAAAATCTTTCGATAGTTCCTGTATCGTCATAAATCGCGCCTGAGTAATTGAAGCGGCGGTCTATATCCATAGTTTCTTTATCTACCCCATTCCAAGCCTGGTATGTTTCTTCATGACCACCAAAAGTGATTGCCTTTACAATCGTTTTCTCACCATAAAATGCGCCACTTATATAATATGAATTCAGATCTGATGATGCGCGACGAAGAAATCCGTCAGAGCTTATCTTCGAAACGCGCGCGTCAAACGACCACCTGTCCTTGATCAAACCAGTTCCACCTTTGAAAGTATATCGCTGTGTATTGAATGAACCATAGGACGCCATTCCCTCGACATATGGATCGCGTGACAGCACATCAGTCTGAACGCTGACAGTAGCGCCAAATGCGCCTGCCCCATTGGTTGATGTCCCTACTCCTCTTTGGATCTGAATACTTTGAACAGATGAAGCAAGATCCGGAGTATTTACCCAGAAAACCCCCTGTGATTCGCTATCATTTAGGGCAATCCCATTAATGGTAACGTTGATCCGCGATGCGTCGGTGCCGCGTATACGCAGACCGGTATAACCGACGCCGGCTCCTGCATCAGACGTTGTGACCATCGAAGGAGTCCAATTCAAAAGCATAGGAATATCCTGTCCGAAATTTTGCTTCTCGAGGGTTTGTTTGTTTACATGCGTAAACGTGGTTGGGGTTTTTTCGCGTGCTCTTGTCGCATACACCACAACTTCGTCCGTCATTTGGACCGACGGAATCAAATCAATAGATAATTCCATGTCATTCGCTAGATTGATCTCCCGCTCTTCGGGTGTGAACCCTACGAATCGCACCACAACGGTATACTTACCCGCACGAATATTTTCGATTCGGAAATTACCATCCTTGTCAGTAATTGCGGAATATTCCGTGGCCTTTAATTGAACAGTAGCTCCACTCAACAACTGGTCTTCACGCGAATCGCGCACCGTTCCGGTCAGAGAAAACTGTTGTGCATAAGCACCTGTGGTCAACAGCATCGCTGCGACACATTGGATAAACTTGAACATGTGTAAATTTTGGTTTAAACCCGCAGCGCACAGGGGAATGCACCTGCTTACGTTTAACCCTGCCTAATCAGGCAGCTTGCCTTCCCTTCGGCCGCATTACCGGCATCAGGTTCTTTGGGTATGATCTCAGCCCGTTGTTTATGGCACCCCTTGTCTTTTGGACATGTAAAGTTATGCCTACATTTTTCACATTGACAAGTTTTTTGCCTAGTTTTTCAAGAATGATGATTTGCATCATTGAATCTTAGTCTTTTGTAAGATTAAACAAATCAGAAATGTACAAAGCAACCGTCAACAAGAAGGATTTCAACATTGAGAATGAAAACGGTCAACTTACTGTTGATGGCAAAGCTGTCGAATGGGATCTCGTAAAAATTTCAAATCAATTTTTTCACGTTCTTATAAAAAATCAGAGCTATCGGGCCGAAGTAATTAAAGCGGATGCTGTGACAAAATCTTTCCAGCTCAAGATTAATGGAAACGTGTATGAGGTGAGCCTGAAAGACAGATTTGATCTCCTGCTTGAAAAAATGGGACTGAACAACGGGCTCGCCGGGAAAGCTAATAATATTAAAGCGCCGATGCCCGGTCTTATTGTCGACCTGCGGGTAAAGCCGGGGGATCATGTCAACCCAGGTGATGCTCTTCTCATTTTAGAGGCTATGAAAATGGAAAACATGATCAAGGCAACTGCACAAAGTGTGGTGAAGACAGTTAAGGTCGCGAAAGGTGACAGCGTTGAAAAAAATCAGGTGCTGATTGAATTCTAAAGAGAAGCACTCTTACAGAAAACTTTTGACATTTGCACTTTTTAAACCTTGGCGCTTTCTGAATATATTGCGCCACCAAAAAATTTTTCATGAAATATAAACGCATCCTGCTTAAGTTAAGTGGCGAAGCTCTCCAGGGGTCTTCGAAAAGCACAAACATTGATCCGGCGGTGCTGGAACAATATTGTGCAGAGATAAAACAAGTCAAGGATGCTGGCATTCAATTATCAATTGTTATCGGTGGTGGTAACATTTTCAGAGGCGGACAGGCTGAAGCCCTTGGTATCGACCGTGTACAAGGTGACTATATGGGAATGCTTGCGACTGTGATCAATGCAATGGCGCTTCAAAGTTCTCTTGAACGGCATGGAATGTACACCCGCTTGATGTCGGGTATTAAGATGGAACAGGTCTGCGAACCTTTCATCAGGCGCCGGGCGATCAGGCATCTTGAAAAAGGAAGAATTGTAATATTCGGGGCAGGTATTGGAAACCCTTATTTCACAACCGACTCAACGGCCAGCTTACGCGCTGTTGAATTGCAGGCAGATGTTGTCTTAAAGGGAACGCGGGTTGATGGCGTATATACTAAAGACCCTGAAAAATTTCCAGACGCAGTGCGCTATAATAAGCTTTCCTTTCAGGAGGCGTATGAAAAAAATCTTAACATAATGGACATGACTGCCTTCACTTTGTGCATGGAGAACAATCTGCCGATTATTGTTTTTGATATGAATAAAAAAGGCAATCTTCTGAAAGTCGTGAAGGGTGAAGATGCCGGAACGCTTATCAGCTGACTTCAATCTATTAACATAACCATATAATCTTAACTAAGTTTTATGGAAGAAATTGAGTTATACCTGGACGAGGCAAAAACCCAGATGAACAAAGCACTGCAACACGTGGGTCAGGAGCTGGGCAAAATCAGGGCTGGCAAAGCTAACCCCTCCATGCTGGATGGAATATTGGTTTCGTACTATGGGACCAATACGCCATTGAACCAGGTCTCATCCCTAACCACTCCCGATGCACGAACCATTTTTATTAAGCCGTGGGAAAAAGGGATGATTCCTGAAATTGAAAAGGCGATTTTAACCGCTAACCTTGGACTCAATCCTCAAAATGATGGTCAGCAGGTAATCATTAATATTCCCATGCTTACGGAGGAAAGACGAAAACAACTTGTTAAACAGGTAGGCCATGAATGTGAACACGGGCGCATCAGTATTCGCACCGTAAGAAAAGAAACCAACGAAGAGCTTAAGCGCATCAAAGGCGTTTCTGAAGACGATGTAAAAAATGCGGAAGAACGTGTTCAGGAAATGACGAACGAGTTTATCGCCAAGATCGATAGCCTTATGAAGAAGAAAGAAAGTGAAATTATGACGATCTAAATGCTTACTGCGTCAATTGAATCTCCTCGCCTTCCTTATTCAGGAACTTGTATTCAATGATCGCCATTGAAGTATCTTTGACAAGGCTTACCCACTTCTTATATTTAAAATACCAGCGCATCCGTTGTGAAATGATCCCCTGTGTAAAATAAGCATGCAGGTATGGATGAACTGCCAGTACCAGGTTGCGCTCGTTTTGTTTTACAAGTAAGTGTTCGATGTTTTTTTCGATCAGGTCGGATACCAAAATTGAGGCCGTGATCTTACCCGTCCCGTTGCAGGTAGGACACACTTCCTTCGTTGCTATATTCATCTGCGGTCTCACGCGTTCACGCGTGATCTGCATCAACCCGAATTTCGACAGCGGCAGGACGGTCGACTTTGCTTTGTCGTCAGCCATCTCATCCTTCATGATCTTATAAATGAGCTTTTTATTCTCGGGGTTCTTCATGTCTATGAAGTCCACGACGATAATACCACCCATATCGCGAAGCCGCAACTGGCGCGCGATTTCCTTTGCGGCCTCCATATTCACCGAGAGAGCCGTCGTTTCCTGATTCTCTTCCCTGTTGGATTTGTTCCCGCTATTTACATCGATCACGTGAAGGGCCTCCGTGTGTTCTATGATAAGATATCCTCCCGCCCTCAGGCTAACGGTCTGGCCAAACGCAGATTTTATCTGACGCTCAATTCCATAATGCTCGAATATCTTCGCCTTTCCATTGTAAAGTTTTACGATCTTCTCCTTGTCAGGCGCAATATTGCGAATGAAGCTCTTTACATCTTCATATATCTTTTTATCGTCGACGTGAACATTGTCGAACGATTCGTTCAACATATCGCGCAACAATGAAGATGTTTTGTCAAGTTCACCGATGATCTTATCACGGGGGTTAGCCGCAACCAATCGCGACATTCCTTCTTCCCATGTTTTTACCACAGAGCGAAGGTCGCGATCCAGTTCTGCTACTTCCTTGCCTTCGGCAACGGTCCGGATGATCACACCAAAATTCTCAGGCTTTATAGATTGTATAAGGCGAAGGAGACGCTTTCGCTCTTCGCTACTGGTAATCTTTTTGGAAACGCTAACGGCATTGGAAAATGGTACCAATACCAGGTATCGCCCGGCTAAGGCTAACTCGCAGGATAATCGTGGCCCTTTTGTTGATATCGGCTCTTTTACAACTTGAACTGGTAGGAGCTGACCTTTGGACAACTGTTGGGTTATTTTCCCATGTTTGTCAATATCAGCTTCTCCGTGGAACTTGTCTAGTTTGCCACCGTTGATCTTCTTCGCCCGAACTAGTTTTGTAAACTTCTGAAGAGAACTAAACTGGGGTCCGAGATCGAGGTAATGGAGGAAAGCGTCTTTATCATATCCGACATCAATGAATGCTGCATTGAGTCCTGGAACAACTTTCTTTACGGTACCGAGGTAAATATCACCTACGGTAAACTTGCTTCCTTCCTCTTCATTATGAAATTCAACAAGCGTCTTATCTTTAAGAAGGGCTATACGACATCCGTCCTGAGTGGCACTAATAATTAGTTCGTTACTCAAAACTTAAAAAATTTATTTAACGATGTATGTATAGGCTGGAATGGTCCAGCATTTAACCGCGCCATTGCGCGATTATTTCTTCTTATGCCTGTTTTTTCTCAGACGCTTTTTACGCTTGTGCGTAGCCATTTTGTGTTTCTTCCTTTTCTTTCCACTAGGCATAGTAATGTGTTAATTATTTTAAGTCCTCGAGATAGGAATCTGCAGTAGCCTGTACAGCAGGATCGCTATCCATTTGTTTTATTTTTTCAAACTGTTGTTTTGCCCTTATCTTGTCGCCCGTGTTCATCAATGCGATTCCAAGCAACAAATGGCCCTGTGCATGGTTCGGATTGATCTTTACGAGTTCTTCCAATCGTTCGACAGCTCTTTCATGTTGACCCGATTGAATCGACAGCATTCCCATGTTTAACAACGCCAGCTCATTTTTCGGATCTGCGGCAAGTACCTCTCGCAACATAGTAACTCCCTGCATCGGGCTACTGGTAAGATATGTCATAGCCAGTTTTGTTTTCACCTCCAGGTTCGATGGATCTGAATCCAACACCTTTTGGAAAAAAGCCTGCGCTTTTTCTGCGAGTTTCCCCTGTTTAGCCTGGTCTATAGCAAACGTGTAAGCCTGGTAATATTGATCACCCGCTTTGATCCAGCTTTCC
>CAMLER010000032.1 GCA_946478915.1 uncultured Chryseolinea sp. | reverse complement strand
CGTGTGAAGCCAGTTGCGTTCTTAGCATTAATAATAAGCCTGTCACTATCGAATACATTGAGAAAACGATAGCAGAGCAGGCCTTTGAAAAGGGATATATCAAACCTAATCCTCCCAAGAGCCGGACAGGCAAACGCGTTGCAATTGTCGGCTCGGGTCCCGCAGGTCTTGCGGCTGCTGCTCAATTGAACAAAGCCGGACACTGGGTAACAGTTTTTGAAAGAAGTGATCGGATCGGAGGACTTCTTCGATATGGTATACCGGACTTCAAGCTGGAAAAGTGGACGTTGGAAAGGCGACTGAGAATAATGGAGCAGGAAGGAATAGTTTTCAGAACCAATGCGCACGTTGGAGTTAATATCAGCGCAAAACATCTGCAGGAAGAGTTCGATGCAATATTGGTCTGCGGCGGTGCATCCGCACCACGCGATCTACCGATTCCCGGGCGGAACCTTAGCGGAGTTCACTATGCAATGGATTTTCTCACGCAGCAGAACAAACGTGTTGCCGGCGATAAGATTTCATCGGAAGAAATTCTTGCCAATGAAAAGAATGTTCTGGTGATAGGAGGTGGAGATACCGGTTCAGATTGCGTAGGTACGTCAAACAGACAATCGGCAAAGTCGGTGACACAAATCGAGTTGTTGGCGAAGCCGCCATTGCATCGCAATGAAAGTAGTAATCCATGGCCACTGTGGCCTATGGTGCTCATGACTTCATCTTCTCATGAAGAAGGAGTGGATAGAAAATGGGCAATTCTTACCAAGGAATTCCTGGGCGATAACATGGGAAGGCTGACAGGCTTACGGATAGTTGATATTACCTGGGGTGTCAGTAGCGAGGGTAAAATGGGCTTCGAAGAAATACCTGGTTCGGAGAGAGTCATTCCATGCGAGCTGGCGTTGTTAGCAATTGGATTCACCGGTGCAGAAAAGGGCGGCATGATCGATGAACTTAAATTGGCCCTGGACGAACGCGGCAATATCAAGACACAGCATTATCGCACTACCCAGGAAGGTGTTTTTGCTGCGGGAGATATTCGCAGGGGGCAATCGCTCGTAGTGTGGGCAATTTCAGAAGGTCGCGAAGCTGCACAAGCGGTTGATACGTGGTTGATGGGAAGTTCGGCTCTTGAAACTAAGGATAAATCATTTGTTCATATTGAGAGCGAAGTCTGATCACTACGCGGAAGGGAAATGTTATTTGTCTCCCTTTATCTTTAAGGAACAGGCGCAGTCATTGTAGGGTGGCCGGCTGGCTATATTTAAGAGCGTATCTATAAGGTACGCTCTTCTGCATTTCCAAAATATTGTTTGATAGAAGTCGATAAATGCCTTTGACGCAAAGGTCGCAAGAAACGACTGCGCGGAGATATGTGTAGAGTACTGCCCTGGTTAATTTCACCAACAGGCGCAGCCATAATGAGTAGTTCTACCATGCATAGGGAATGCCTAATAGATTCAGTTGAAATCCGTCTTCCAAAAGTGCGAGTTGTTAGTAAAGAACATCAACAAAAGCGGCGTCAATACTCCTTCAAGCACATAAAATGATTAAGCCGACGTTGAACTTTTTCCACCTGAAATTACTTCCTACTTTTGCGTCTTAAATAAACAGAGTGAGCAAAATCGTAAATGTAGGTATCGTCCAAATGGCTTGTTCATCAAAGCCGAAGGAAAATCTTGACAAGACAATTTCAAAGATCCGCGAGGCTGCCAGACTTGGTGCTCAAATCGTTTGTCTTCAGGAATTATTCCTGTCGCATTATTTTTGCGATGTTGAAGATTATGAAAACTTCAAGCTCGCCGAATCCATTCCGGGCCCTTCTACAGATGCACTATCAACAGTAGCCAAAGAGTTAGGTGTCGTTATTATTGCATCTTTATTCGAGAAGAGGGCGCAGGGGATCTATCACAATACCACGGCGGTGTTGGACGCAGATGGCTCATACCTTGGTAAGTACCGGAAAATGCATATACCCGACGACCCGGCCTATTACGAAAAATTTTATTTTACTCCGGGCGACCTGGGTTATAAGATATTCAAAACCAAATATGCCACTATTGGAGTGCTCATCTGTTGGGATCAATGGTATCCCGAAGGCGCACGGATCACGGCATTGATGGGTGCTGAAATCCTGTTTTACCCCACTGCCATTGGATGGGCAACCTCACAAGACGAAGCTACCAATAGCGAACAGTTTAATGCGTGGCAAACAATCCAACGAAGTCATGCTGTGGCCAACGGTATTCACGTTGTGAGCGTTAATCGTATCGGACTTGAACAAAACGGAGCTATGAATTTTTGGGGAGGATCTTTTATTGCTAACCCATTCGGCAGAGTCTTATATCAGGCTTCTCATGATAAAGAAGAGGTGCATGTGATGCCTCTTGATCTTAATAAGACAGATTCCTACCGTACCCATTGGCCTTTTCTGCGGGACAGGAGAATCGACTCCTATCAACCGATCACAAAGCGCTACATCGACGAAGGATCGGAGGTTTAAACAGATCCACCGCCGAATTGTTGTTATTCCAAATATTCGTCGAAGTTTCCGACGGGCTTAATTTTTCAGGCAAAATAAGTAAGAGTAGCCATCGTTTAACTTTTGTTACTTTTGCTAAACGATTTTTTTATCTTGAGAATCTTTGGGAAGATATTTTTTTACACCGCTCTCGCAATTGCTGTTTTGTGTATCTCGCTTGCGTTGTCAGTCCTCCTATTTAAAGAACGCATTATTGCCCAATTCATCAGAGAAGCGAATAAAAATCTTAATACACCGGTAAAGATTGGCGAAATGGACATCTCGATTTTTTCGAGCTTTCCACTGATGGCCATCGTACTTAAGGATGTGTACATTGAGGACAGTCATGAGGGAAGCTACCCGCTACTGACTGCATCTGAAATTCGTTGTCAACTAAGCCCGGTTCAGGTCTGGAAAGGTAATTACACGGTAGAAGGACTCACGATCATAAACAGTGAGACAAATCTGAAAATAAATAAAGCAGGTGAAAACAATTACACCATCTTAAAGCCCAAAGAAAAAAAAACCGGCGAAGGGAGTTCTATGAAGTTTGAGCTCCAGGATGTTCAGCTTGAGAAAGCCCGAGTTCAATACATTGATGTAACGGCTGAAGAACACCTCATTTTCTCAACCGAAGAGCTTTTGGCGTCCATTCAATCGGCGAATGATGTTTACGATATTGAAGCTGACGGTGAGTTGACTACGGAGAAAATCAGTGTAAATGGTAATTCTTTTTTGACTGGAAAGTCGTTCAAGGTTACGAGTGAACTTTCCTATGACGACGCGCAAAGAAATCTTACCATTAAGCCATCAACACTCAGCATCCGAAATTCCTCTTTCAATGTGTCGGGGACTTATACATGGAAACAGAAGAATATTATCGACATCACCACGAAAGGACACGAGACGGACATTCAGACGTTACTATCGCTGCTCAATGAATCTGTCGCAAAGAAGTTTCAAAAATACCGGAGTAAAGGCGACGTGTATTTTACTTCCAGATTAAAAGGAGAGATCAGCCGAAAGGTAAGTCCATCGATCAATATTGAGTTTGGATTCAATGATGCCACGCTTTACAATCCCGATTCCCGCTCCCAAATTAAAGAGGCGAGTCTGGAGGGATCGTTCGTAAGTCCACAAATTTTGAAGACGGAATCTGCTACACTCAATCTGAGAAACATTAAGGCCAAATTGAATGATGAGCCATTCAAGGCAGATTTTCAGCTTCGAAATTTTATTGATCCTGCAGTAAAATTTTCCTTTGATGGACGTCTTGATGCAAAATCATTGCTGGACTTTTATCCTGTAAAAAATCTCGAAGATCTTTCGGGGTCGCTTGTTGCAAATGTGAAATTCGACGGAAAGGTGGGTCTTTTAAAAAAGCGCGCCACGGCACAACGCGTTTCTACAGAGGGAACAATTGAATTGGAAAACATAGGACTCACTTACGGACAGGATAAAGTAAGGCTGGATGACCTTAGGGGGAACATGCAATTCAACAATATTGATCTGGCGCTGAGCAATGTGTCGGGTAAGATTGGTAATAGCGATTTCCTGTTAAACGGATTCTTCAAGAACATCATAACATTCATTCTTTTTGACAACCAGCCTATCGGAATTGAAACAGATTTGAAATCAAAATACCTCGACGTTGATGAATTGTTTGCTATGGGCTTCAGTCATCAATCGAAAGGCGCGGCGGAGCCGAAAGACAATCAGTATGAATTCAAGATTTCACGAAACATCAATCTAAATTTCAATTGCGATGTAAAAGCTCTACGCTATAAACGATTCTATGCAACCGATCTGAAGGGCGATCTACTTGTTAAAAACGAGATGGCCGTTTCCCGGAACATCAAATTTAACTCGATGGGGGGCGACATGTCCTTCACAGGCATAGTAGACGCCAAAAATAATAAAGCGATCGACGTTGTAAGTTCATTCCGGCTGAATGGAATAAACATCGACAGTATCTTCTACGTGTTTGAAAACTTCGATCAAAACTTTATTGTTGATAAGCATCTGAAGGGGAAGGCATATGCAGATGTTTCGCTTGAGTTTGCACTTAATCAAAATCTTCGATTGTATCAGGAGACTCTGGTGAGTGATATTAGTACATCCATTAAAGGAGGTGAGCTCAACAACTTTGAGCCGATGAAGAAGTTGAACAAATATCTCAATGATGAAGGGCTCAGCAAACTTCGATTTTCCGAGATCAAGAATGACATTCACATAGAAAACAAAACAGTTTATATACCGCAGATGGAAGTGAGAACCAATGTAACTTCGATCAAAATCAGCGGTACGCATACCTTTGATCAACGTATCGACTACCGATTGATTGCGCCACTGCGAAACGATAAGAATATTACCTCCGTCGAGGCCAAGCAGGCGCTGCAAGAGGACGGTTCAGGCCAGAGCAAGCTTTTCCTCAAGATTGTTGGAACAGCTGATGATTACCGCGTCGTTTATGATTCTGAATCGGTGAAGAAGAAAATTGCTACAGATCTGAAGAATGAAGTGCAGGAATTAAAGGAAGCATTCAAGAATAAAGGTACCAAGGAGAAAAAAGAGGTTGAGTTGGCGGAGGATGAGTATTTTGACTGGTAATTTGACTCCCGTAGCCCAAGCGATATAAACTCATTGTTTCCTTACTTTCCAGATGCTCCATCGGGTAATCAGGGTTATCACTTATCCAAACCCTGAGATCATGAATTTTAAAAATTCAGGGAATTTACCGATTCATCATCCATAGTAAACCAAGACCTTAGTATTACAATAAATGCAAAGGACATGGTTACTAAGATCTTGATACAAAAAAGCAGCAAGGCTGTCTGCTGTATTTTTCTTTTGCTTTCCTTCATTTCATCACACGCACAAGAGCATAAGAGGCTTCTGGGTTTTGAGGTGAATTTTGGAACAAAGTCGACCGAGCTTACCAGCGAATACGATGCGATAGACGGAATGAATGTTGTGGTTGAAGGTGGTACCGTGGGACTTGTTATCGGTAACCAGATTGTAAAGTCACGATTGCAAGTGTCTGGATTTTATTACTCAAGCGCAAAGGTCAAACATACGGTAAACGTATTTGCTTCAGGGTTGATATTTAATTTCTATCCCCTCAATCTCATCAACAAGTCAGAACGGGCGCTGAATCCCTACCTCAGCAGTGGGATTACTTACAATATTTTAAAGTTTAACGGGTACTATACTACAGAGGATAGCAAAATAAATTATAGCAGATCATCCGCTCCGTATATAGGGAAAATTGCTATTCCCGCTACTTCTGCCGGTGCTGGTCTCGAGTGGCGTTTGCCTCGAATGTATGACTTTATTCACCTTTTTGCAGAAGCGCGCTATTCCTGGATTTTCGGACGCAAGGCAGATCAGGTATTCAGGAATACCAAAATAGATAATCCAACTTCGATTAACGTAGGCGTGAGCTTTGGTTTTCTTCGCTGATTTACGAAACGCATAAACTGATATATTTCATGCGACCGAATTTCAATTTGACAATGTCACGTTTAACGGCCAGATCAATTCAATGGCTTCCATTGATGGCTATGTGTTTAATTTTATCGCCTGCCAAATGCCAGACCGTCCTTGCTTCGGTAGGTGTGGAAAAAACTGTCAAACGGGCTCTGTATGGAGGGGCATTAATGTTTGAGCATCGAAACAAGGTTGCTATCGGGGCCGCCTATCAGGCTGGCATATCGAATGAATCAAGCGATGGCAAGAAACTGTCGGATGTATTTTATGGGATAGCATTTCAAGCTCCCATTGCAAAGAGCAATACAATCGATTTTTTTGGAACCGTCAGATTGGGTTTTGTAAATGAAGATTTTTTTGTGGCGCTGCCCGGACTTGAAACACGCATAAAAACCTGGCGCAACTTATCGACAATATTTTGTATGGGATATCGGGTGGGCTATCCGTCAGTGGGTTTGAGATTGTCGCATCCGCTTTTTTGATTTTTTCAGCCTTCGCCCCGTGAGGCTTTTAATGAGGGTCAGTCGAAAGGATTCGGGTGCCAATGCTGCTCCTCTGGTTAGAACTAATACTCCTGGTTTACTATGTCAGGGAATTCACTAATGTATAGTTTGTTGAAAATAATGAACCTTAAATTTATGAATCAGCAAATAAAGCCAGACTTATTCACGATTGCCAAGGCAAGAACTTTATCGCTTCTTACCATGCTCTTCTTTATGGTTTCCTGCGAGGAAAGAGAATCACTAACGAAAATTTTTGTAATTCCGGAAGGCGACCATTATGCAAATCCAAGGATGTTTCAGAGCCTGCAGTCCAACACACTTGATTTCAAAGCAGTTTTTAATGAAACTGCTATTTACGAGTTTGAGGATAAATCATTTCAGGATTCAAAAAATAAGCTTCTGGGTTTTTCAGACTGCAATTCGATGCATCATGAAAATAGCGCCCGGTTTGCCTGGCAGTGGTATAATCAAGAACTGGAGATCTACGCTTACTGCTATGTTAATGGTGAACGAAAGGAACGCTTTGTCGGAACCGTAAATCTGAATGAGCCGAACCATTATCGACTAACTCTTACTGATAGTAATTATATCTTTCAGCTAAACGACCTTGAGCCGGTCTATATTGAACGAGCAAATATTTGTGACAAGGGTGCTTATTACATGCTATGGCCGTACTTTGGAGGAAGCCTCCCTGCTCCACATGACATATCATTGTCAATTCAGATGGACTAACGTGTTCATCGCGTATAGGCAAATTTTGTTTGGAGGAACTATGAAAGTAACCTACAGCTAACTGACACCTTTTTTCATTCTGTGCATTCTGGTATTCCACAATGCTTCTTTGCGAATAGCGTCGTGAATACTGGCATTTACTTCATATCCGACCAATAGCATGATCGTTAGCAGTTGAATCCAGATCATCAATGCGATTAAGACACCGATCGAACCGTACACTTTGTTATAGGTTCCGAAGTTAGTGACGTAAAAGGAAAATCCATACGACACCGCCAGGCAAAGGAAGGTGGCAAGCAATGATCCTACAGAAAAAAATCTCCAGTTGTAATGTATAGCAGGCCCGAAATAATATATAAATGAGATTGCCAGGAAGAAGGCAATAAAGATGGTAATGAACCGAACGATAAATAACAGTACTACCGTGAAGTTGCTCATGTTTATCCATTCGAATGCCGGCAGATTTGACATGATCGCATCCAGGATAAACTGACCTACCACCAATAAGATGATTGCGAGAAAAAGCACGACAGTCATGTTGATGGTAAGACCGGTTGCAATGAGTCGAGTCTTCAGTCCGCTGCGATTCTCAATGGTTCGATAACATGCATTGAATGCGCGCATTAGCGCCATCATACCATTGGTTGAGAGGTATGCTGAAAACAGAAATCCTAAAGACAACAATCCGCCACGCTGGTTGCTGACAATATCGAGCACCGTAGACGACATTACTTCAAACATGCTTGGCGGAATTTGCTGGCCAATAAATGCCATGATGCTATCCGTATTGATTTCAGGAAAAAAAGCGGTTACATATGGTATCAACGTAAATAAGAAAATGATCGCAGGAAAAATGGCTAGTATAAAATTGAACGCGACGCCGTTGGCGCGATCCAGGATGTCGTCGTTCAACAGATTTCTAAGGAAGATCTTTAGGATCTTGTACAGTGATACATTTTCATACTTACTGAATCGCACCTGCTTTAGCCAGCTGATCAGTAGCATCCCCGGATTCCATTGTAATAAGAGTCGTTTGTATTTATATTTCATTTAAAAAATGGCTCCAGTACTTTTTCCATGGCTTGGGGCAGAGGGCATGGCTTGGAGGTTCGCCTGTCCACAAAAACCAACAGCGTTTCTCCGACGTGTATTAGTTTATTTTCTTCATTAAAAATTTCATAATTAAATCGTATCCTGACGCCTGGCCTTTCGCGGACAACACAAACAATACGAAGCAGATCGTCATAATAGGCCGGCGCGATATATTTTGATTTGTTTTCAAGCACCGGCATAATGATACCCTGGGTTTCATGGTATTTGTAGTTAGGCCCAGCTTTCGCAGGCTTTCCACGCGCGCGACTTCGTAGTACATAGCGTAGAAGCCATAATACACATAGCCCATTTGATCCGTTTCTCCATAGCGTACCCGTACCGTTGTTTCTGAAGTGTACATTTCAACGTCTTTTTAGTGCAGCACCTTTTCGTTGCTCGATGGTAAGTGCTCTTTGATATCGGATAGCATTGTTCATATGCTCCTGATAATCGCTGGTAAAGTTATGCTTACCAGAAAAATCTTCTTTGGCGCACATGTACAGATAGTCGCTGGGAAAATAATCAAGTACAGCTTCCAGGGAATTTATTTCGGGCATATTGATAGGTCCGGGTGGTAAACCGGCATAGAGATAAGTATTGTAGGGCGAATCGACTTCTTTATGAACATTAAGAATCCGTTTTAGACTGAAGTCACCGACTGCAAATTTTAATGTGGGGTCAGCCTGCAAGGGAATAGACTGTTTAAGGCGATTGAGATAAAGCCCGGCAATAGTTGGTGCTTCATCTCCGTCAATTGTCTCTGCCTGAACGATGGACGCGAGAATCGAAACTTCAATGGGTGTCAAGCCAATTTTTTTTGCTTTTGCCTTTCGCTCTTCAGTCCAGAACTTATCGTATTCCTGATACATTCTCTTTACAAGAGCGTCGGGAGTTATATCGTAGTATACCTTATAGGTATTCGGAATAAACATCGTCATAATATTATCCTTATTGAATCCATAAGAATTAGACATGGCGAACTTGATAACCGCTGCTTCAAGTTCTTCCGGCGTCATACCAAGGTTGCGCGTCATTTTTTCAGCAAGCTCCGGGATGAGACGGACATTATTGAAGGTTACATTGACAGGCTCCTGTGTGCCAGATCTTAGCAATTGTACAGCTTCGCGGTTGCTCATGTTACGTTTCAGCAAATATCTTCCGGGTTTTATTCGCTCATCATAATTCATCAGCTTTGCAAGAAAACTGAAGGACATCAAATCCCGAACATAGTTTCCATCATGCAATTCGCGTTGAACATCGGCAAAGCCGTGACCTTCTTTAATAATGAGGAGCCTGTCGTCCTGGTCTACCAATATATTTGGCGTGTAGACGACCTGATAGGCATAGAAAGCAAATGAGATACCTAATACAGAAATGATCAGGAATAAGATCAGACGTTTATTAAATTTCATAGACACAAATAGTCTTCAAAAATAGTAAAACAAAGCCAGTTAGACATTTTGCTCCAGGATGGCAAAAATTTTAAGTTTATTTCACAATTGCTCAACAGTAACCCGTGACAGGCGTTTTTTGTTGTATTAATTCATTTGATAACGTAAGCTATGAGTGCGGAATTCCTTAAAATACATCCTATTAATCCAGAAGGGAGAAAAGTTCAACGGGCTGTCGACGTTCTAAGGAATGGTGGTATCATAATTTATCCAACGGATACGATCTATGGTATCGGTTGCGATCTTATGAATCGGAAATCAATTGAAAGACTTTGCCACGTGATGAATATCAAACCACAGAAACTTGATTTGTCCTTCATATGCACTGACCTTGCACAGATTTCCGAGTTTGTGAAGCGCATCGAAACACCAGTTTTCAAGATCCTGAAGAAGTGTCTTCCGGGTCCATACACGTTCATCCTTGAATCCAGCGCGAAAGTGCCGCGCATATTAAACGTCAATAAGAAAACTGTAGGTGTTCGGATACCGGATCATGCAATACCCAGGGCGATAGTACAGCTTCTCGGAAATCCATTGATCACATCTTCCATAAAAGATGATGATGTAATCAAGGAGTATACTACAGATCCCGAGGAAATCTATGAAGACTTTAAGAATTCCGTCGACCTTGTTATAGATGGTGGAGCTGGCAACAACATTCCCTCCAGTGTTATCGATTGTACAGATGGGCAGATCGTTATTGTTCGTGAAGGAATGGGAAGTGTAGAGCAGTTTGTATGAGGGCGTGCGCCCGAGAACTATTTATCCTTGAATTGTGAAACCAGGGGCGGATATTCTATTTTTGTTGCCTATTAAAGAAGTTCTTTATCATGCTTAACAGAAGAAGCTTACGGATAAAAGTCATGCAAAGCCTGTTTGCTCTCCAGCAGAGCAAAGATGCAAACTATGAACTGTGTTTGGAGAAAATAGCGGAAACGCTTTCGCCGGATTTGAATTCAATGGAGGTCCAGGATAAAGCGGAACTCTCAGCTCAAAGGAAAGAAGCGCTGAAACTTTTTAAGCAGGCTTTTGCTGGCAATGAAAAATCCATCGATCATGATGATATCAAAATAAAGAAAGTCGTTAATGATTCATTGCTATTCTATTACAATCAGAGCAAGAAGGATGCGGCATACTTCGGTAAACATTTGGTAAGTGACGTTGAGAAAATATACGAGCGCTACATTGCTGTGCTTTCACTTGCCATTGAATTTCATCAATTGGCTGAAGCTGACAAAAAAGTCAGTCATAAGAATTTTGTCAACAACAGCTGGATCAAAGGTCTTGGTGATAGCACCGAACTAAAAAAAGAAATACAAAGGATCGGAAAGCACTGGTCGGGCAAGATGGACCGTGTAAGGGTATGGTTTAGAGACGTTATCAGACAAGATTCAGAATATCTTCATTACCTCGACAAAAAGAATCCATCTCTCGACGATCAGAAACGATTTGCGAATCACCTTTTCAAGAAGATTATTCTGGGCAAGACACCGATCAATGAATATTTCGAAGAAGAGGTCCAGCGCTGGGCAGAGGATAAGGAGATAGTTAAGGGGCTTGTAGAAAAAACCGTCAAATCTTATGATCCTGGAGCAAAAGCGCAGCTAACCTTACATACTCTTTCGATCAATTGGGATGACGATCAGGATTTTATTGAGAGATTGTACAAAAAGGGGTCAGAATTGGAATCAAAGTATACCATGCTGATCGCCAATAATACGCGCAATTGGGAAGTTGACCGACTTCCGTTAACAGACCGTATCATTTTGGAAATGGCCATTGCTGAATTGATCATGTTCCCAAACATTCCTGTCAAAGTTTCCATCAATGAGTACATCGAGCTGGCAAAAAACTACAGCACGCCGAAGAGCAGGCAATTCATAAATGGAATCCTGGATGTGATCGCTAAGGAGCTAAAAAATACCGGAGACATGAAGAAGAGTGGAAGAGGACTAATCGATAACAAATAGCAAATGATAAGTTTTAGAGAAAGCTTTTGTAAGACCGTTGGTTGCTTATCCCCGGAAATCATGATATAAAAGAGCAGAATGGCGTACATCCTTACATGATTTGTTAAAAATTGTTAAAATTTTGAATTTGCAATCAGACTGTAATTAATTTTAAAAGTTTATGAGCAAGAAAAGCGGAAATGCAATGTTGGCCTTCCTTTTCGGGGCCGCAGCAGGCGCTGTACTGGGAATATTATATGCTCCCGAAAAGGGCACACATACCCGTGAGAAATTGTCTTTTCAGTTAGACAAATATCGGAAGATGTTGGAAAATCTGATTGATGATTTTGTTTCTGGAAAAGAAACGCCGCTCACGAGCGAAGCTAAATCGCAGGGCCAGAAGGTTGTTGACGAGGCAAAGAACAAGGCTGAGCGATTGTTGGAAGATGTCGACGACCTGTTGGAACAGATTCGCGGCAAAAAAGGTTAGTACTTTAACTTAAACCTAAATGGTATTTTTATGGCACAAAACGTTTTGAGATCCTTTGCAATTTTTTGCCTGTTGATTGTGGCAGCTACGGCTTGCAAAGATCGTGACGCAGAGAAAAAAATCGCACAGCTGGAGAGTCGTCTTGCAGAGCTTGAAGGCAAGAAAACTCCGGATGCTACCAACACAGCAACTCCCGCGGCACCGGTGGCAGAAACAAAACCCGACGGCCCACTCCCTGTTGCTGAGTTCGCGACGGTAGAGTATGACTTTGGTACGGTTAACGAAGGAGAAGTTGTAGAACACACTTACACTTTCAAAAATACCGGAGAGGCGCCACTTATCATTCAAAGCGCCCAGCCATCATGCGGCTGTACTGTACCTGACTGGACAAAGGATCCTATACCCGTGGGAGGAAGCGGGTTCGTAAAAGCCAAGTTTGATACGAATGGTAAGCCTAATGCCCAAAACAAGACTATTACAGTGACGGCCAATACCTGGCCGAAGCAAACAGTGCTTCGATTTAAGGCTATGGTGATGCCAAAGGCAGACGCTTCCGAAGGGCCTGTTAAGAAATAGAATTAGATTTTAGAGGTCACATCCCAATCCGCTGCAAGGTAGATTGGGATGTTTGTTTTAATTGAGATAACTTTGACCTCTCAAAATCTAAATCTATGCACGGCATTTTGCTTCAAGCACAACAACAATCCCCCATTTTTCAATATGTGATTTTTGGTGGGATCATTCTCGTATTTTATTTCTTCATGATCCGACCACAGCAGAAGAAAGCCAAGGAACAAAAGAAATTTATCGAAGAAGTTAAAAAGGGAGATTATGTTATCACCATTGGTGGGGCTCATGGTTATGTCGCTGAACTCGATGGGGACACATTTATTCTTGAAGTAGAAAAAGGTGGAAGAATTCGCTTCAATAAGTCGGCAATCTCTCTTGAGGCGACGAAAGCGGCTAACAAAAAGTAATGGACTTTTTCGCTGATGAGCCGAAATGCTATGCGTTTTATCCAATCCATTTTCGGTCTCCTCAGATTCAACCGGAGGAATTGGCGAGCAGTAGCTTTGTGCGTCTTTGCCGCTACAGTGTTCTGGGTGTTTAACGCACTTAATAAGAATTACACGACAAACATTAACCTTCCTCTTCAGTTCGATTACGACGAGGAAAAATACATTGCAGTACGTCCGCTACCGCAATCGATTCGATTTAATGTCACGGGCCTCGGATGGAATCTATTCAGGCGTAGCGCGGGCCTGAGAATGCCACCTCTAGTGGTACCGTTGCCCCAGCCTACGGAAGTTAGAAAGATTGTTGGAAGTACCGTGCCGGCGTTGGTGGCAAACGAACCGGAAGGCTTTGATATTAATTACGTCTTGACGGATACCTTACACGTTGCTATCGAATCGAAAGCAAGCAGGTGGATTAAATTAGGGATGGATATTCCAGGTTTAGTTTTTAGGAATGGTTTCGGACGTGTAAGCGACGTCGAGATCACTCCCGATTCTGTTTTCATCGAAGGTCCGGAGAGATTGATTAACAGCTTGCCGGAATTTTTATCGATAAAACTGTCCGAACGCAACATAGATGATGATTTTTCAGAGGACATCGAAGTAAAGTTCCTGAATGACGAACTTATCAAACGAAATCCCCCTACCGTATCCGTTAGTTTTGATGTCGACAGGTATGTTGAAATTGAAGACTCCGTCAGTCTTGAAATAGTGAACCCGCCCAGAGGATCATGGCCGGTTATCGGAGGTAAAAAACTTGCTTGTACAATCGCTATTCCTGACGCATCGCAAGGCACCTTTTCAACGGACTCGCTACGAGCAGTTGTGGACTTGAAAGATTTTAAGCGTGGCGAACAGAAATTGCTGCCCGTGATTGTGGGACTTCCGGAATATTCCTACGTTGTTGACCTTGACTCCGTCCTTATAAAATTTTAGATCTTGAGCAAACCGCTTCAAATTGGCATCACTGGCGGCATTGGTTCTGGCAAAAGTTTGATTTGCAAAATCTTTGGTTGCCTGGGTGTTCCCGTTTACGATGCCGATAGCCACGCGAAAGAATTAATGACCACCGATGGAATACTCATATCTGACATCAAGAAAGAATTCGGAGTATTGTCTTATAGTGTCGATGGTGGCTTAAATCGCGAGTACCTGAGCAAAAAGGTTTTCAACGATCCAGAGCGACTGAGAACCCTAAACGCTTTGGTTCATCCCCGGGTAGGACATGATTTCAATCGGTGGGTAGAACAAAGAAGGGGTTATCCTTATGTGTTGAAAGAGGCGGCATTGCTTTACGAATCGGGCGGTTATAAGTCGTTAGATAAGGTGATTGTCGTTTATGCGAATGAAGCACTGCGTATTCAACGTGTTCTCAAACGTGATCCTCACCGCACTGCCGATCAGGTCAGGGCAATAATACGAAATCAAATGCCTGAAGAAGAGAAACTGAAACGAGCTGATTTTACGGTCCGGAATGATGAAACCACCCTGCTTATACCCCAGATTGTTTCGCTTCACCAGCGATTTACTATTGGGCATGATTAGTTAGCAGAACCGGATCGGTTCCCAGGTTGTTACGTTTAATGTCTATAGATCCATATGTATAAATCGGTTCTGAGTGTAGGATTAATTTCGATTGCCGTGTTCGTGATTGGTTCATGTGATAAGAAGAAGGCGGGGCCGGCTCCCGGCGGAGGAAGGTCGCAGGGTCCTATTGCGGTCGATGCTTTTGTCGTCTCGGAACGATCGATCAGTGAGAAAATAGAAGTTCCTGGCTCCCTGCTTCCATTTGAGGAAACGCAGATCCGGGCTGAGGTTGGCGGAAGAATTGTCCAACTCAATATCAATGAAGGCTCGGTTGTTTCAAAAGGTACCTTACTTGTTAAACTTTTCGACAAAGATCTACAAGCACAATTGCGAAAGCTCGAAGTACAACTTCAGATCGCTGAAAAGTCAGAGGAGCGCAGCAGCGAGCTTTTAAAAATTCAGGGGATCAGTCAACAAGACTATGACTTGAGCGCCTTGAATGTAGAAAACCTTCGCGCGGACATCGAATCAACAAAAATTTCAATATCAAAAACCGAAATCAGAGCACCTTATACCGGCAAGGTTGGATTGCGCAATGTCAGCCTTGGTGCCTACATAGCCCCTAATGACATTATTACTGTGCTAAGACAGGTCGACAAACTCAAACTGGAATTTTCCATTCCGGAGAAATATGCAAAGGAAATCACACCTGGATATGTAATCCGCTTTCAGGTGGACGGCGGTAGCGGCAATCATATGGCAAAGGTACTGGCAACCGAAAACAGTGTTGATCAAAATACGCGTACATTGAAGGTCAGGGCACTGGTGGATGCAAAGCATCCTGAGCTAATACCTGGCGTTTTTGCAAAGGTGAATTTGCAGCTGGGAAAAAATGACAATGCTTTAATGGTTCCCACGCAGTCTGTTATTCCAACAGCGCGAAATAAGCAAGTGATCATTGTCAAAGGCGACAGCGCGCATTATTCGGTTGTCGAAACTGGCGTTCGTGACTCAGCTTTTGTCCATATCACGCGCGGAGTC
>CAMLER010000031.1 GCA_946478915.1 uncultured Chryseolinea sp. | reverse complement strand
GGAAGAGACTACTATCCCACAAGGGATGTTGCCATCGAATATTTAAAGCACTACGAATCGAAATACAACCTTCCCATCAAACGAAGCATTGAAGTCTTGAGTGTCATTAAGGCAGACCAGGAATTTCATCTTCAAACCTCAGACGGGATTTACATTGCCAGTGCGGTAATAAGTGCAACCGGTTCGTTTAGCAACCCATACATTCCAACATTAGATGGTGTAGAAAATTTCAAGGGACAAATAATTCATTCCAGCCAATATCAAAACCCCCAAGCATTTACAGGAAAGCGTGTAGCCATCGTTGGCGAAGGAAATTCAGGTGCCCAAATACTTGCAGAAGTATCGAAAGTAACGGACACAATTTGGATAACACAAAAAGATCCGCGATTTCTTCCCGACCATATTGATGGGAGATTTCTTTTTGACGCTGCAACGCAAATGTATGAAGCGCAAAAGGCAGGCAAGCAATATAAAGCTCCTTCTCTTGGAGATATTGTGATGGTAGAATCGGTGAAGGAGGCGAGATCTCGTAGCGTCTTGAAAAGCTTGAGACCATTTGATCACTTCAGCGAGCATTCAATCGTATGGAACGATGGCCATGAAGAAAAAATAGATGCAGTGATTTTTTGCACCGGTTTTAAACCAGCATTGAAACATCTTGCGGGACTACATGTCATCAGTGACAACGGCAAATCAGATACGCAAGGGACTAAATCAAAGATAGTCGAAGGACTTTGGTTTGTTGGCTATGGCAACTGGACAGGCTTCGCATCCGCCACATTAATTGGCGTAGGCCGAACAGCAAAGACAACCGTAGAAGAGATCAGTACATTTATCTCAAAAGTCAAAGAGTCACAGCCGTCATGAGCATCTCAATAAGATTATTTGCTAAGGATGATTGGGACGCTGTTGCCGAAATCTACCGGCAGGGTGTTGAAACAAAGAATGCAACCTTTGAAGCGTTTGTGCCCGACTACGAAACATGGATTAAAAAATTTCACGCTCATTTGTTTTGGGTCGCCACAATAGATAATCAGGTCGTAGGATGGGCGGGGCTGCAACCGGCGTCTTTTCGCAAAGTTTATGAAGGCGTAGTGGAAGTCACCATATATGTACATTCTGATCATACTGGTAAAGGCATCGGAAAAGCTTTGATGAGACACCTTGTGTTTGAAAGTGAAAAGGCAGGGATCTGGACTTTATATGCCTCAATTTTTCCGGAAAATACTACAAGTATTCACCTGCACCGATCAGCAGGTTTTCGGGAAATCGGATACCGTGAAAAAATCGCCCAATTGGATGGAAAATGGCGTGATACCGTTCTTTTTGAAAGAAGAAGTAAAATAGTTGGAATTTAGATGTGTCTTTTTGGAGCTCTCGCCGTCTTTGAAATGTAATGGATAGTTATGACCGAAATAGCCTTAAACTGGAGCAGCGTACAAAGCGAGCTAAAAGGATTTGTTTATAAGCGGGTGAAAGACAAAGCACTCACGGAAGACATTGTTCACGATGTTTTTATTAAAGTACAGTCAAAGATTCACCAGGTGAAAGAATCGGAGAAGATATTTGGCTGGATCTATCAGATCACCAGAAATACGATCACAGATCATTTCAGAAATCATGCGAAGAGAATCAATCCGAAGGACATTGATTGGGACTCACGTCCACCAAATTTTAACGACTGTGTAACTAACGCTATCAACGAACTCATTCCTACCCTTCCCGATAAGTATAGAATACCGTTGGAGATGACCGAGTTTCAAAATTTGTCACAACTGGAGGTAGCAAAGATTCTCAACCTGAACTACACAACAGCGAAAGCAAGAGTTCAACGAGCACGGCGAATGCTAAAAGAAAAACTGGAAGAAATACTGATCGTGAAAACCGATGGGTTCGGAAACGTTGTCCTCTGCAAGGATCGCGGACCATGCTGCTAAATATTTTGTTGTCTTTTTTTCAGATCAACGTCTTTGGTGTAAACCTAAGACATGAAAAATCTAAAACCATCCCTTTTACTACTACTCGTCTCCATTACAGCCTTCGCGCAGAAACATAAACTCGCTGAAGTTGCTGGTCATTACAAATCTTTAGAACAACTTGACAGTGCACCAAATAAGTCCAGAGCGTGGATGGACACCATCCAGTATCCACCAGCTGAATACGGGAGCTCTTTTGTCTATGTACTGGTAAAACCCTACTATCTCTCCGACAGCCAGGTTAAATCGTTAACCGAAAGCGTGAAGTTTCCAGCAAATAGTTCTGACCAGGTAAGAAAAGAACTTGACTACATGCTTGACCTTCAGGCGACGAGAACACCTGAACAGGTTGCTCGCGTTTCAACTCTTGGCGACATCGGTTATTGGCCCTCTATAAATCAAGTACCAACCCATCAATTGTATGAGGAGAACTTGAGGAACCTGTTCTTCGAAGCACAGGAGCTAATGGGAGAAAATATCAATGCCAAAAACTTTCCGAAAATTTCTAAACTGTTTCAGGCTGTAATGCAAGACATGCGCGTGATGGAATTTTCAATCAAATACAAACTATACAGACCGCGACCTTACCACCTTGAAACAAGACTAAAACCACTTATGAGGATTAACTCTCCTTCATTCGTGAGTGGTCATACGCTCTGGGCGTTTTTACAGGCATTTACATGGAGCGAGCTAATCCCTGAAAAGCAAAAAGAATTTATAGCACTTGCTGAAGAAATACGGCATTCCCGTGAAATAATGGGTATACATTACCCTAGCGACAATGAGGCATCACGACAAGTCGCCTATAGAATGATGCAATATTATTTCAAAAACGATGCATTTCTAAAAGACTATGATGAAGCCGCCGCAGAGTGGAAACTAAAGTCAGCAAAATTCTTTAAATAAACGCTCTCATTCCTGCATCATTTTAGTCAGTCCTCCGTCATACATAATAGTTCAAGCCACAGAATTATGCAGGATATCCCTACCATCAGCTGGAAATCACTTTACGGGCAGTTGCTCAATTTTGTCGAAGCTAAAGTCAAAGAACGGGCAACTGCAGAAGACATCGTTCAAGAAGTTTTTATAAAAATTCATTCCAAAGCAGGACAGCTGAAGGAAACGGATAAGATAACTGGATGGATTTATCAGATCACGCGAAACGCGGTAGCAGATCACTTTCGCAAACATTCCAGGAGCGTTCAACCCATCAATGTTGACTGGGAAAGTAGCTATCACGAATTCAATGATTGTGTGGCTCACTGCCTCCGCGTTCTGCTGGGTAGCCTGCCAGAAAAGTACCGTATTCCACTACAACTGGCTGAGCTCGACAATCTATCGCAGTACGAGATAGCTGAAAAACTTAATGTTACATATTCTGGCGCACGGTCACGCGTTCAACGAGCCCGAAAGATGCTCAAGGATAAACTGGATGAATTATACTACATAGAAACTGACAGTTACGGGAATGTGATTGTTTGCGAAAACCGTGTGGCCTGTTGCTGCAATTGTAAGGAGTAACGTTTTGCGTCAATTTTCGACTTTGTGCGTCTATTAGGGTGTAAATCCTATTGAAATGAAAAAGCTACACCTTATCATTACGCTACTGGCGATAACTTTCACTGCAAGCGGACAGAAACAAAAGATAAAAGAACTCACTCCTGCGCGAGGGTATTATAAACAGCTGCATTCATTTAGTCCCAAACCAAAGTCGCCAGCTGAAGAAATAGACAGGGAAAAATTTCCATATAATCCTTTGTCTGCCGAGAAGCGCTTGAGCCTAAAGCCTTACTATCTCGACAACATTACGCTTAATGATTTTTCCATACCCGACCCTCCTGCGAATAGCTCAGATCAAACGCGAGCCGAGTTAAACTACCTTTTGACATTACAAGAACAACGAAGTGAATTCGATGTGCAATCAAGTCTTTACATGGCTGGAGTATTTTACAATATCAGAGTAAAGCCAGAAGACTCCAGCTACAATCAATACAGGAAAAATCTCTTTTTTGTCGGTCGGTCTATCGGCAGTTGGTTCAATCCAAAAGATCTTCCCGTTACCGCAGACCTTATCGCTCATGTTTGGCAGGATGCCGGCTATTTTATCTGGACTGCAAAGTACAAGTATCTTCGAATTCGTCCGTATAAGATCGATAGCAACATTAAAAACCTGGAAGAGACAAATTGGGCTGCGTATCCAAGTGGTCATGCAGCAAATTCCTACGTTAATGCTTTCATTTTCCAGGAATTAGCACCCGAGTTTACGGATACCTTTATCAAAGATGCATATGATATGGCGCATTCGCGCGAGATTATCGGAGTACACTATCCCAGCGATTCTGAGGCTTCAAGAATTCTGGCGCGACAAATTGTTAATAAGCTTTTTCAAAACGAAAAGTTCTTGAAGGACTTCGAACTGGCAAAGAAAGAATGGTCTGAGAAGGCAAGGGAAAGTTTTGGAAGGCCAGCGTTGATCAGCATGGATCCCAGGAAGGCTTCGTCATGTAACGAAAAAACCACTACCACCGCATGTGCACAGAAATGTCAATAGTGGAATCATGTTCCATTGCAGACGCAGGTACAGCCTGCGTCTGCTTGTTGATCAGCCTGATGTTATTTGTTGCAGCATGCGGAGCCGTCCTCCGGTTGAGCGCAACACGCGCCATTGTTCTCTTCCTTCGATTCACTTGGAGTGCAGCATACCGAAGCATTTTCTTTCGGAGTGCAACACGATGATGCCACAACCTCTTTCTTTTCGATGTGAGGTTTTGACTTTTTCAGTACCGGGATGTTCAATGTCACTGTATTCATAGTATTGTTGTTTTTTCACCTATAAAGACGAGTGTATTGAAAAATGATGCATGTTTTTGAGCATTATTCAGTTGAACAAGGATTACAGGGACCACAGTTTCCTCTACCCTGAGCATCGATGATATTTCCGCGAATATCAGTTGAGATGTGGCAACAATTGTGAAACAGTTGTTTGAGTCTTTCTCTACCTCGTTGCACTTTTGATCTCATCGATGGATATGGCATCCCGTATTTATCAGCAAGGTCTTTTTGTTTAACACCCTTGATCTCTGATTCGATGATAATCTCACGATACTCCTCAGGCAGAAGGCTGATCATGGTGCTCATACATTGATCAAGTCCTTTTGTAGAATCCACATCATCAAGCTGCGGAATATCTTCTTCAAACTCAGCAGAAGTAATAAGATTCTTTTTATTTGCATTTACCCGGTAATAGTCAATAATGCTGTTTCGCGTAATGGCGAAAATCCAACTCTTGAGTTTTACATCTTCAGAAAGTGAATCAATGCCAGAGGAAATTTTGACAAAAACATTTTGAAGAATATCCTCGGCATCTTCCGTCGACCGAACTTTGCTTTTTACATATCGCAAGAGCTCCGCATTAAACTGGGTGTAAATTGTTCCTACTTCCATAAGAAAACTCGTTTAAAAATTGGCTGAACTTTTCCAAGATGCATTAAAAGAATAATAGTCATTGCCGCAATTCCAAACTGCAGGACTGCCGTTAGAAAAGGTGATGAAATCAGAAACCCACCCGCCAATGTTCCTAGGGCAGCACCAATATCACGCCAGGTGGCATTCTCTGCAACTCCTGCCAATGAATGACTGTTCGCACTCGAAGCTGGGCCTGGTGTGATGGCTGAGTTAATATTATAAAATGTAAACACAATTGCCGCACCGGTACCGATCTGGCCGAATGACATGACGATCAATCCCAGAATGACACAAACCATAGAGATGTTGAAAACTCTTTCCATTCCGATTTTATCAGCTACCCACCCTCCTGCCGGTGATAATATAACTGAACAAAGTCTTCGATAACCCAGGTAAAAAGCAGCGAGAGTTGTTGCCATTGTGAGGCTGATCTGCTCGTTGTAATGAAGGAATAATACACCGAGCACAACCACCACAATACCATCGATCACAAACGCTGATACTAATGTAATCGAATTTAATGTTGATGGTAACCCAAAGGACCAGCCTCCCTGCAAAGTTTCAATCTTATCACTATCTGCAGGAAGTCTAATAGCGAAGTATATAGCAGGAAGCGACAAAAATGCCAATGCGTAAAAAATAGTATTGGTATGGAGATACCTTAAAAGTATTGGCGCCAGAAACAGCGAAATCATGGGACCGATCTCCTGCAGGCTCCGACTAATACCCAGAGCAAATCCCCGGCGTGTGTTCTGCAGCGCATATCCCAACGTTCCGATACGCATTGCAGAAAACGCAAGACCCCACATGACCCGAAGCAATAGCCACATCGCCAGACCCGATGCAATTCCGTATCCCAGGGTGGAAGTGATCGCAAGAGTCACGGCAACGATCATGATAAACCGAAGTCCATACTTTGCGAAAGCATGTACAATCATGGTATTCGAGAATATCCGCACGAAACGGTTGATGGATAGAAGTAGTCCGACCCATATGATCGGGACACCAACTTCTTCAAAATTGACAGGAAGGAATGGATAAAGAAAAGCATCACCAAAGCTTGCAAAGGCTAATGCAAGCGCAGCCAATGCAGAAGGTTTAATTCCTATTTTAATGTTTCCATCCATCTATCCACAACAGGCGGCCTTCGCGGCTTTTTCTTTAGGTTTTGATTCAATGCCACAACATGCGCTACTTCCAAGGTCGACACTACACACACCAGTTTCGGGTAAGTCAAGTTCAACATTAGATGCCGCCTCCATGTCACCATCTATTGCTGCAACGATCGATCGGACTTGCTCATATCCTGTTGCCATTAGAAAGGTTGGTGCTCTTCCATAACTCTTTGAGCCCGCGATATAAAAATCTTTGTCAGGATGGCGAAGTTCTTTTTCACCGTGAGGTCTCACTGTTCCGCAGCTGTGAATATTCGGATCGATCAGCTCTGCAATAGCATTGACACTTTCCAGTGAAGGATCAATGCTGAGTCGTATTTCACGAATGAAAGAAAAGTCAGGACGCGAACCGGTGTTGCTGATGATCTCGTCCACCGCGGGTAAGGCGAACTTCTGATCATCTTGAAATCCAATCACTATAAGGCGATCATCTTTTTTCTGTATCTGTTGAATCTGAAATGGTGTATAAACATTCACGCGGTCATTGACCACAAGTTGTTCAATCTTAACTCCCAGGGCACCACGTGCCTCCAATGCATCTTTCTCCTGCCCGCCGTAAACATCGCTGATTGATTTCTTTCGCAGCACCCAATTGATTTCAGTGTCCGGGTATTTGTCTTTCAATTTGTCAAGTTCAAGAATGGCATTGATCGAAGAATGACCACTTCCTACCACAAGCACACTTTTATTCTTGTAACGCTCCTCATGATGATCCATAATATCTGGAATCCCGTAGAATATATGTTTCTTATTTTCAACTTCACCAACTGCATACACACCACCCGACCCAATCGGATTTGGTGAATTCCATGTGCCAGTAGCATCGATCACTGCACGCGCTTCGAATTGCATTACTTTACCTTCCTGAAGTATTTGAATAACAAAGGGGAGATTTTCCCGGCCCACAGTTCTCATTTTATCAAGGTTCTTCCGCCCAACCGAAAGCACCGTAGCATTTAAGAACGTATTGCTTTTTATAAATGGCAGCTCATACAATGGTTTGAAGTATTGATTAAAAAGTTCTTCTCCTGTTGGCAATCCCTCGTCATCAGGACTTGCCCAGCCAAATTCATCTAACAACTGCCGGGCAGCTTTATCAATATTGTAACGCCACGGAGAGAACACCCGGATATGCTTCCATGAAAGGATATTGGATGCCACGGTAGGCCCCGCTTCAAAAAGTATAAAGGGGATGCCACGCGCTTCAAGGTGTGCTACTGCTGCCAATCCTACCGGACCAGCTCCGATTACTGCCACAGGGAGAGATTTCATTGCTACCATTATTGTTGATTTTCCATCTTAAAGACGGAAAGGTTGAAAAAAGATGCAGTTACTATTTTAAAAAAAACTGTATTTCACAGGCTGAAATCAAACAGTTTGCGCATTACCCCTTGGCGACCGATTTTTCGTCTTTGCAACCGCAGTCGGTTTCGCATGCATGAGCTTGTCGCCTTCTCATGAAGTAAATTTCAAAAAATACCACGGCTAGTATCATCGCAATGATCCCTACCCATTCAATATAGGTACCTAAAACTGTTAATGCGCCTATACCAAACGTTACTGCAGTAATTGGCAGAAGGCAACACGCAGCGCAAAGACCAATACCAATTAGTCCAAACTTTTTGAAAATGTTTTTTGAATCCTTCATAGCGTTAAAATCGTTATCTTGTTGTTAATGGGTCAAAAGTAAGGCGTGGACTATAGGCCACGGTCAAGGGAATTTTCAAAATTATTTTCTATGCTGATCGGAGAACTTGTTGAACGTACTGGATTTACAAAAGACACAATCCGTTTCTATGAAAAGAAAGGACTCATAAATCTCGACAGAAAGAGTCGAAGGGATAATAACTATAAAGAATACCCAGAGCAGGTTCTTGAAAAACTGATGCTTATCCGAAAGCTTAAAGATCTTGGGTTCACCTTGAATGAGATTGACACATTTCTTGAATTATGGCGTGAGGACGACGCTAACTGTAAGAATTTGAAATACACGCTTGAAGACAAGATTCTACTTGTAAATGAGCAAATTTTGAAACTCATGCAACTGAAGAACCGGCTCTCTGAATCGCTTATTAAGTGCAACAATGACGACTGCGAGTTTGAAAAGACTATTCCCTCCTGCTTGTGTAAATAATTAGAATTCTTATTTCAGGACGAAACCGTAGACTATAGTCCATGCTGTTTATATAATCATGAGACTAAAAGTCTACCTCGCCAGCCTTTTCACTTTGATTGGATTAGTTGTGCGGGGACAGAATAAAACTATAGTTATGGAAACACCATCAAGGTCTGTTACCTGTAAACTCACTACGCCTGAACTTCAAAAGCGAAAAGCAACTATAATTGCTGAACTCAAAGCGCTTGTCGTGAGCCGCAACGAGCTGGCAAACGGATATGGTTTCGAGTTCGAAGGATCAGATGAAGTTCTCGATAAGGTTCATGATTTTATTAAAACTGAAAGAATGTGCTGTGACTTTTTTACCTTTCAATTGACAGTTGAAAGCGATAAAGTACTTCTCCATATCACCGGTGGTGACGGTGCCAAAGAATTTCTAAAAGAAGAGATTGATCTTTAGCAAAGGTCTACCTATCTGAGCGAGAAAACAGAAACTCATAAAAATCTTTGTCGAACCTTGTGAGGGTGAACAAACTGTTCGCCGACAGCTGAAAATTTTAGAGGAAATCCTCTGCGCACTCCGCGGGTATTCACTCCGCGTCCACTGCGGCTAAAAGCAATTTTGATTTTGAGCACATTGCCGGATTGCCCGTGCAACTCGAGCCATCCTTTGACCGCTGAGAACCTTGTGCGGTCCGAAAGCGTCTCTGTTTGATTTTCTTTTTGAGGTCCATTCAGAATCAATTTTGGTTGTCAACGTATCCACCATGCGCAGTCCAAAATCGAGAGCCAATGCGCCAACATGTCTGAATTCAATTGATCTTTTTTCAGTTGACACTAATAGGTTGACATGAAGTGATATTACCGAAATGACCAGGTGTTAGATCAATCTATCAAATCTGGATTCAATTAAATCCACTGTCCTTTCAGGTCCGTTTTCTGACACTAGTTTTCTCGATAATATCTGTGAGTTCGAAAGAAAGGTATTATTCGACAGCAAAACGCTGACATTCTCCTTAAGAGATTGATGTGTAAGTTTCCTTAGAGGTATTGGTTTGGGTGAACACCCAATTTTGTGAGCTTGCATTCCCCAAAAGTATTGGTCGCCCATCGGATAAATCACCGGACAGGACAGAGATGGTGTAGCCGAACGCAAGCATTCGGCAAGTGTTCCAATACCTCCATGATGTACTGCAGCGTGAATCAGAGGAAGAAGTTTATCGTAGGGTGCGCCATCAATAACCTTTATTGAGCTGACATCATGGAACAGGTCAGTATTACTAAAACCCCAACCTTTGACAATTATGACATTCACATTTAGCTCCTTTGAAATAGATATAATCGATTTCTGCAAATCAAACCTCGTTTCAAACGGCATACTCCCAAAAGTAACCAGGACATTTCGTTTTCCGTTTTTGAGCAGGCCCAAAAGATTAGAGTCTAGTACTTGCGATGATCGTCCCTGCCAAAATCCGGTGAAGTGACTATTCGATGGAAAATCCTTCGGCTTAGGCAAAACAAATTCGCTGATTCCGTAAACTGATGGCACCTCAATTCTTTTCGTTAGCTTTTCTCCCAACCCTTCATTGGCACGGAACAGTCGAATTGCGCCATTCATCATAGCCATTCCCATGTCAGCTAATTTGTATGTTAGTTTATTCAAAATTTTAGGAAGTGGAATAGCAGAGAAAACGGGGTTCGGAAATTCACTGGTTTGTTGAATCGCTGGAACTACATTTGCGCGCACCATCTTTTCAGGAAATTGGTCGGCAAAAAAATCACCCAACGACTTCGTATGGTAAAGAACACAATCGGATTCTTTTGCCTGCGTAAAGAAGATTTTCATGGCGTCCACCATCATTGGCTGAACAATTCTGATAAAGTGTTTTCTGGCGAGAAAGGGATTCTTCATCATCGCTTTACCCTCTTCTGAATTTATGAGGGCATGAAAATCCGCCTCAACAGGTATAAATTTTAACCCATAATCCGATGCTAATCCCTGAAAGTTTTTTCCAGTAGAAATGACCACATCATGGCCCCGTTCCTGGAAAGCTTTTCCTAAAACTGCATAAGGCTGCACATCACCACGCGTTCCAAGCGTAAGCAAACAAATTTTCATAAATGAGGCACTTTTATGTACTTTTACGCATTAACTATACGAAAATAGTATTTTTTGACCAAAATCGTATATATGGCTGGTGTCAAGTACGAATCAATTTTAAAGGTTGCCCGTCAGCTTTTTTGGAAACATGGCTTTAAACGCGTTTCTGTTGAAGAATTGTGTTCGGCTGCCAACGTCAGTAAAATGACCTTCTACAAATTTTTTCCCAATAAGGTGGAATTAGCGAAAGTTGTATTCACCAATGAATCAAATGACGCCATCGCAAAGTTTAAAAATATCCTGAGAGGTCCAGGTACGCCAGCTGAGAAGATTGAAAAGTTGGTTCAGTTGAAAGTTTCCGGAACAAATGAAATCAGTCGAGAGTTTCTAATTGATTTTTACGCCGAGGGGAATGATGGCTTGAATGATTTTGTGAAGAATTGGTCACATCAATCCTGGGTAAAAATCGTAGCGGAAATACGGCAAGCACAGAAGGCGGGTATCATTTCGAATAAAGTCAAGCCAGAATTGTTCCTTCACCTGACACAAGCACTCGCAGGCTTGGTTACGAATCAAGAACTGCTTTCACATTATGATGCGCCTTCAAACCTAATAAAGGAATTGACATACTTAATTGCATTCGGCATGCTTCCTTCTAAAGTTTCTTGATCCCGAAATTAATCATACACACAACTGAATAGCTAGTGTACAATTCATTTTCCAAGGTTTTTGTACCGGGAGTAAGATCCATATCAGATCAATCATTCCATCGAAACTTCAACTGCAATTTCCTTCAGGTTCGGCAAGCGAACAAATCCGGAATCTACGGCATATGATCCATAGTCTTTTCCATCCACACTTACCTTGGTGATCGCAGCGTTCGATTGCTCGATAAGCAAGGGATACAATTTTTCGCCGTCTGATACGCTAAGCCTGAAGTAATGCGTTAGGGGCTTCGGGTTTATCCAATTGGCAAGATACATATAGTTAAGCAGTCCATGCTCCATGCTGTGATAGGAAGCCTTGTATTGATTCGCCTTGCGGATATCCGACGGTGTTCCGTCGCGGAGGACGCTCAAGTGCGTATCTCCATTTTTCTTATCCAGGAAATAACGGTCCCAGAAGGCCGCGCCCTTTTTGAAGCTTTCCATGTAGTTCCCCTCAGGCTCCACTCGTTGAAGGCAAAGGTCAAACATGAGGCCATACGCCTGAATCCACCAGTAAGTGAAATCACTTTTCAGGGACGGATCTTGATTGCCGATTGTGGCAAACCAAAATCCGGTTTGCTCATCGAACCCATGTTGGTGCAGGCGCTCAGAAAGCGACAGTCCGGCTTTCAAATAATCGTTTCGATTGTTCAGCAGGTACAATCGCAGCAGCGACCACGCCACTTCAATGTTGTGGCCGATGTTGATTTCATCGGCTCCAGTCGCATCACTTGTGTAGTTCCAGTCTTCATCAAACGATTCCAGCACCCAGCCTGTCTTAGTGTCCGTCATACGCTGCATTATGACATCCATGATCCGCTCAGCCTGATGTAAATAGTCTGGCGTGCGTGTAGCCGTATAGAGATACAACAGGTAACCAGAGAGCGGGGCGAGCTGACTGCTAACTGATTTAGTTTTTGTTGCCAGAGTCCAATCCTGTTCGCACAAATCAAAATATCCACCTTTGTCCTTATCCCAGACTTTCTCCTCCAATAGTTCGTTTGTGCGATTTATGTAGTCAAGCACTTCGGCATCGTGGGTCACTGCATAATACAATGCAAGACCCGTAATCACATATACCTGGACAAACGTGGATTTGGTCCGCTGTTTCGGGTCACCAGAAATTGTCAGGCCATCATACCAGCCACCATAAAGACTGTCCCATGCGTGCGTCAGCAGATAATCCTTTATCCCGTCAGCCACTTCGATGTCTTCCTGGCGCCCACTCATATAGTAGGCAGTGGAATAACTAAAAAGGTTTCTGGCGATCATGCTCGGAAATTTTGTATCACCAACAGGAACCCAGTTTCCGTCAAGGTCGCAGTGAAACGCACCATTAACTGAGTCTACTGCGTACCTCGTCCAGAACGGCAAAATGTCGGTCAACGCCTGGTCTTTCCAATAGTTACCATCCGTATAGAGATCCGGTTGCTGATCTGTCTTGACACATCCGGTTAGGCCAAAGGTTGCGAAGAGCAAATAGAAAATCCAGCGGCCCATTTTCGGCATAAGACAATGTTTATCTTGCACGAACATTGGTCTTGATATATTCTGACAAAACCGAAGTTTCTGCACCGATGTAGTGGAAACGCTCTGCCCACTCCAGACCATAGGCCTTACCAACTTCTTTGTCCGAAGGGACACCCCGCAGTCGTTTGGAATCCATGTCGAGTACGACATGCTTGATGTAATTTCGATTCGCTTCAAGATCGCTGTTGCCTAGGATGGGCAAGTATTTGCCTTCTTTCTCCAGACTACTTTTCAATGCCGCGCCGGCCTCTCCTGCCGGTCCCTGCGAAACGTTGACAAGGTTGGCGTCAATCTTCCGCTCAATTGTACCTGAGATATCCACGACGCGGTTGACCAACTGCGGACCGCGGGCAAAATAATATCGTTCTGTCACTGCGTGTGGTTTTAATCCTGCTTCGAAATGCTCTGGATAATCCCACCTTCCGCCTGCCATCCAACGTGCCGCCTCCACGGCCTGAGCCGTGATATAATGGTCGGGGTTCTCCTCATAGTGTCCCCACGGATCGTAACAGACGATGGTATCCACTTTCAACAAGCGAAACAGGAAGATGAGTCGTCCGCGGATATCCTGCATGCTATAGTTATCCATCATGTGATTGCGATAACCGAGATCAAACACTTTCTTCAAACCCAGGGCTTTAGCGACCGCGACGTTGTCGTTACTATTGTTCGTGACCATCTCCCCGATCGTTGCTCCCCTTCCGGCGTGGTCGTCATTTGTGGTGCGGATAAGGTACCCTTCATATCCTTCACGGATAAGTTTGGCGACCGTTCCCGCTGCAAAGAGTGAGAGATCGTCACAGTGCGGCTGGATAGCTGCGAGAATTTTTCCTTTATGAGGCTGACCCTCACGTGCCTTTTCCACAATTACCTCCTCCTGTTCAGAGGATGGAAAATTCTTTGCGGTGGAAGGCTCTTTGACCAGCGGCGCCGCCAAAAAAGGAAGTCCGATGCCTTTATTAAGAAAATCACGTCTTTCCATGAGGATTTGTTTTCATTTCATCCAAGGTATCGAGAAACGCAGAGATTGAAAACAAAATTATCTGGTTGGCGCAATGGTCAGTGTTACTGCCTTCGAACTTCTATAATTATGACTTGATATGGCACCTTTCTACAGGCGATATTGTGCAGTAAACACACACAATTGTTTCGCCCGCATAATCCATGCATTGGAATTTAAACTGCAAAATTCAAAACGTTTAAAATGTAAAGTGATTACTTGCCAGACGTTTTCGTCCACGTGTCTCTCAACGTTACTGTCCGGTTGAAAATCAATTTATCCGAAGTAGCATCGGCGTCGAGGCAGAAATATCCCATGCGTAAAAACTGGAAGTGCTCTCCTGTTTTTGATTTGGCAAGCTCGGGTTCGGCATAAACAGTTTTTAAAACCTGTAGTGAATTAGGATTAAGGTGATTTGTGAAATCATCTTCGATTGCGTTCATGTCCTCGGTAACAAAAAGGCGATCGTACAAACGAATTTCTGCTGGCACTGCGTGGTGCGCACTCACCCAGTGAATTACACCTTTCACATTAATTCCTGATGTATCTGAACCGCTGCGGCTTTCAGGCACATATGTACAACGCAACTCAGTCACCGTTCCATTTTCGTTTTTAATGAACTCTTCGCACCTGATGATGAACGCGCTCTTTAACCGAACCATTTGGCCTGGCGCAAGGCGGAAATATTTCTTCGCAGGAACTTCCATAAAGTCGTCGCGTTCAATCCAGAGTTCCCGTCCGAAGGGAAGTTCGCGCGTAGAATCTCCTTCCGGCAGATTCTCGCTCCTGAGCAATTCAGATTTGCCTTCGGGATAATTCGTGATTACGACTTTCAATGGATCGAACACTACCATTCGTCGCTCGGCAATCTTGTTAAGGTGTTCTCGCAAGCAAAACTCAAGCAAACCAATATCAATCAGATTGTCGCGTTTGGCCACCCCAATTCGATCGCAAAAATCACGGATAGCCTCGGGCGTGTAGCCTCTCCGGCGTGCCCCGCTTAACGTTGGCATCCGCGGATCGTCCCAACCTTTTACATGTTTCTCATTCACCAATTGTAGTAGCTTTCGCTTACTCATCATGGTATACGTCATGTTGAGTCTGGCGAACTCAAACTGGCGTGAAGGATAGATTTCGAGTTTCTCTATGAACCAGTCATACAATTCGCGATGCGGAACAAACTCAAGTGTACAAATACTATGTGTAATCTGCTCAATAGAATCGCTTTGACCGTGGGCAAAATCGTACATGGGATAAATACACCACTTGTCACCTGTCCGGTGATGATGGGCATGTTTGACACGGTACATCACCGGATCGCGCATAAGCATATTGATGTGCGACATGTTTATTTTAGCGCGTAGGACTTTTGACCCATCCGGGTACTTTCCATCCTTCATCTCGGTGAAAAGTTTCTTGTTCTCCTCAATCGATCGGCTTCGATAAGGACTGTCCGTTCCTGGCTGAGTAGGCGTTCCCTTTTGAGCCGCCATCTCTTCGCTTGTGCTATCATCCACGTAGGCCAGACCTTTATCGATCAAAATGTGAGCATAGGTGTACAGTTGGTCGAAGTAATCGGAAGCATAAAGTTCTTCCGACCAATTAAATCCCAGCCACTTCACGTCGCCTTTTATGCTCTCCACATACTCGGTTTCTTCCGTTACCGGATTAGTATCGTCGAAGCGTAGGTTTGTTTTGCCGCCATACTTCAAAGCCAGACCAAAGTTCAGGCAAATGCTCT